>NZ_JBTLNE010000003.1:0-105809 GCF_054457435.1 Halovulum sp. GXIMD14793
ACACGCTCCCGAATATCCAGTGATAGCGATTTGCCCATGTTCCACCTCCAAATATAGTGAATCACAAAATCCGCATCGTGGGAATCCCACCGATTCAGATTTCAAGGACGGCGCTCTAGCCGCCCCACACATAGACTGCGAAGAACAGGAACAGCCAGACGACATCAACGAAATGCCAGTACCAGGCTGCCGCTTCGAAGCCGACATGCTGCTCTGGCATAAAATGCCCCCGCAGGGCGCGGAACAGACACACTGCCAGGAAGATGGTCCCGATGATGACGTGGAAGCCGTGGAAGCCTGTCGCCATGAAGAAGTTGGCACCGTAGATGTTGCCGGCAAGGCCAAAGGAGGCGTGGCTGTATTCGTATGCTTGGAATATCGTAAATATAATCCCCAGCAGGACTGAGATCACAAGACCCCATTTCAGACCCTGACGACCATTGTCATGCGCAATCGCATGGTGCGCCCATGTTGCAGCACAGCCGGACAACAGCAGGATCAGCGTGTTGATCAGCGGCAGGTGCCAAGGGTCGAATGTTTCAATGCCGGGCGGGGGCCAGGTGTTGTCGATGGCATCCATCGGATACATGGCGTGCTTGAAGAAGGACCAGAACCACGCGGCAAAGAACATCACCTCGGAGATGATGAACATCATCACGCCCATGCGCAGGCCGATGCGGACCACAGGGGTATGATCGCCGGTTTCGCCTTCGTGGACCATGGCGCTCCACCACTGGAACATCACATAAAGCACCAGCAGGAAACCAGCAAAAAAGACAAAGGGCTGCTTTACCGCATCAGGCGTGTTCTTGCCCCAGGCCAGAACAAAGCCCAGCAGCATAACAAATGCGCCAACCGACCCGAAAAAGGGCAGCCAGCTTGGCGGCAGGATGTGGTAGTCGTGGTTTTTTTCATGCGCCATGGCAGGGCCCCTTATAGGCTTGGCTAGTTAACAGTTTCCCCGCCCGAGGTGGTAAGCGATGTTACCTCTTCGGGCAAGTCAATCTCGCGGAATGTGTAGGACAAGGTCATATCCAAAACATCCTTGGTTTCGCGACTGTCGACCATTTCTGGATCGACATAAAAGCTGACCGGCATATCAACCCGCTCTCCGGGCTGCAGCACCTGTTCAGTGAAGCAGAAACACTCGATCTTGGTAAAATAATACCCCATCGAATAGGGCATCACGCTATAGACGGCAGAGCCTGCAATCGGGCGGTCCGTCGGATTGTAGGCTTCGTAGAAGGCTAGCGCGGTCTCTCCGACCCGCACTTTCATGCTGGTCTGCACCGGTTTGAACTCCCAGGGCATGCCGCGCACTTTCGAGGCATCGAAATGCACCGTCACCTCGCGCTCAAGCACAATGTCGGAGCCTTCATCCGCCTGCTGCGTCACCCCGGCAAAGCCGGTGACCTTGCAGAACCAGGTATAGAACGGCACAGCAGCGATCGAGGCTGCCCCCATAATCAGGACAATGCCCAACAGGCGAAAGGCCGTCTTGTTATCGCTTCGCTCTGCGCTCATTCTGTCACCGGCGGTGTGGTTTCCAATGTGTGATCAAAGCCCACGACATGACCGCCATTTCCGACCTTGACCAGCGTGACGGCAAAAACCATTGCGGCCAATGCCAGTAGCACGACCAGAACGGCCCGGTTGCGCGCGCCGCGCCGGGCATAGATTTCATGGCTGCCGGGGCTTTCGATCCGATTGCTCATAGCAACACCGGCCAGTCCGCAACGCCCCAGCCGGCCAGGCGCAAGACGGCCTCGATCAGAAGGGCAACGAAATGCACGAAGAGATACAGGATCGAGAACCCGAAAAAGCGTTTCTCTGCCTTGTAGTCATCTGCTGCGGCCATATCCGCGCCACGGCGATAGATCTTCCAAGCCCCCACTAAAAACTGCAGGTTCAGCACCGCCGCAACGGTCAGATAGATCGGTCCACCAACCTGGGTAAAGGCGGGCAGGATCGCCAGCGGCACCAGCAAAGCAGTATATGCAAGGATCTGCACCCGCGTTGTGCGCTCTCCGGCGACAACTGGCAGCATGGGGACCTGAGCGTCCTGATAGTCGTCGTTACGGAACAAAGCCAGCGCCCAGAAATGCGGCGGGGTCCAGAGGAATATCAGCATGAACATCAGCACCGGTTCGATGCTGACGGTGCCGGTGGCGACCATCCAACCGATCACCGGCGGGAACGCCCCTGCCGCGCCACCAATCACGATGTTCTGCGGCGTCGCACGCTTCAGCCACATGGAATAGATGACGACATAGAAAAAGATGGTGAAAGCCAGCAAGGCCGCCGCTTGCCAGTTGGCAAAGAGGCCCAGCATCATCACCGAACCCGCTGAGAGCGCGATACCGATGACCTGTGCTTCGTCCGGGGTCACCCTGCCGGTGGGAATCGGCCGTCCGGCCGTCCGGCGCATCACCGCATCAATATCCGCATCCCACCACATGTTCAGCGCGCCCGACGCCCCTGCCCCGATGGCAATGCAAATCAGAGAGGACAGCGCGATCACCGGATGAACGGCCACAGGGGCAGCCAGCAGTCCGACAAGTGCCGTGAAGACGACAAGCCGCATCACACGCGGTTTGAGCAGTTCCACGTAGTCGCCAAACTCCGCATCGCGGGTCTCGGGTTGCGCTGTGTAGGTTTCGGCCATGCTATGCGTCAGTCGGCAGCGGCAACATCGACCGGCTGTTCACCGGCTTCACGAGCCGCAACATTGGGGCCGTAATTTTCCATCGAGCCGCCGTGATAGTTTTCCACCCAGTCGGCAAAAACTTCTTCCGAGACGACCTTAACGACGATGGGCATATAGGCGTGATCCTTGCCGCATAGCTCGGAACACTGGCCGAAATAGATGCCTTCCTGCTCGGCGCGGAACCAGGTCTGGTTCGGACGACCGGGCACGCCGTCAAGATGAACTGAAAGAGACGGGATTTTCCAAGAATGGATCACATCAGCAGCGCCGACCTGCAAAAGGATGTTACGATTGACCGGCACTACCATGGCCTCGTCTACCGCCAGCTTCCAGTACTGCTCTTCATAGCCGTAGTCTTCAAGTTCGGCGCGAACTGCATCGTTCATTTCAGCGGCCCCTGCACCCAGCATGTAAGAGCCAAATCCGACCTCAAGCTCGGGATATTCATATTCCCACGCCCACTGAACGCCCGTTACCTTTACAGTCAGATCTGATTTCGGGATCTCAAGCTGTTTGAACAGTACCGGCAGCGAGAAGGACCCGATCACGATCAGAATCAGAACAGGCACCAGGGTCCAGATAATCTCGATCGGGGTATTGTGGGTAAAGCGCGCTGGTTCCGGGTTGGCTTTCTGGTTGAAGCGCAGGATGATAATCGCCAGCAGGATCATGACGAAAATAGAAATCGGAATGATGATCCACAGCAGCATGTTGTCGACAAAGTGGGTATCCCGCGCCACTTCGGAAACCGCAGGCTGCAATGCCATGCCACCCGGCTTTGGTGCGCCAATCACCTCAAGCCCGGTGATCCCGTCCTGAGCGCGGGCCGCGACGGCCCCGAAAGCCGCACAAAGTGCGGAGACCGTAAAGAGTGACGAAGGTTTCATGCTGCGTATCCCAGTTTTCAGTCCCGCACCGGGCGGGCAACGCTTCCGTAGCTACCGCATCATCGCGGCGAATTGTGGTTTGCCATGGAAAATACACGAACCACTCATGAGAACAAGCGGTGGATGCGCGTCAAACGGCCCCAGCCTTGTGGCAGGCAAGAATTTATGCGCGGACGGGGCAGCATGTGACTTCCTGCCTAAAATGCGCGACCAAAGTCGGCACCAGACACCGCACCCGTTGCTCGGCACCCTAGCACTGGACCATGATTCCGTCTAACAGATTGCAGATCAACCGAACTCTATTTCAGGCAAGGCCAAGATGACTGCACAGGACCGTTTTCGACCGTTCGAGACCGACCTCGATCAGGATACAGCGCTGACAATTCTCAAATCCGCTACAGACGGGGCCGATGATGGGGAATTGTTTCTGGAGCGTCGCCGATCCGAGGCGCTGGTCTTCGACGATGGTCGCCTGAAGACCGCCAGCTATGACGCCTCCGAAGGGTTCGGCCTGCGCGCCGTAAAGGGCGAGGTAACCGGCTACGGGCACAGCACCGAAATGACCGAGGCCGCCTTGCGCCGGGCCGCTGAAACCGCCCGTCTGGCCGTGACCGATGGCCGCGGGGTGCTGGCTGCGGCACCTGCGGGGACCAACCGCAAGCTTTATCGCGATGTCGATCCCGTCTCGGACATCGCATTTGCCCCCAAGGTCGAGACTTTGCGCGCAATCGACGCCTATGCCCGTGATCTGGACCCAGAGGTCGTGCAGGTGAGCGCCTCGCTCTCCGCCAGCTTGCAGGAGGTGGCGATTCTGCGCCCCGATGGCCTGTACCTGACCGATGCCCGGCCGATGACAAGGGCGAATGTCTCTGTCACGGTGGAACGCAATGGCCACCGGGAAACCGGGACGGCCGGTGGCGGCGGGCGGCATGAACTGGACCCGCTGCTGGATCCGGCCCATTGGCAGTCCCTGGTGCAAGAGGCACTGCGGATCGCCCGCGTCAATCTGGAAGCCGAGCCCGCACCCGCAGGTGTGATGGACGTCGTGCTTGGCCCCGGCTGGCCCGGCATTCTGCTGCATGAGGCCATCGGCCACGGGCTTGAAGGGGATTTTAACCGCAAGAAAGCCTCTGCCTTTGCTGGCCTGATGGGAAAGCGGATCGCGGCCCCAGGTGTGACGGTGCTGGATGACGGCACCATTCCTGACCGGCGCGGCTCTATCACCTTTGATGATGAAGGCACGCCGTCGGGCAAGAACACCCTGATCGAAGACGGCATTCTGGTCGGATATATGCAGGACCGGCAAAACGCGCGCCTTTCCGGCGTGGACCCAACCGGTAACGGGCGGCGGGAAAGCTATGCACATGTGCCTATGCCGCGCATGACCAACACCTATATGCTGGGCGGGTCCGACAGTCCGTCAGACGTGTTAAGCAGCCTGAAGGACGGGATATTTGCCGTTGGCTTCGGCGGCGGGCAGGTCGATATCACCAATGGCAAGTTCGTGTTTTCCTGCACAGAGGCCTACCGCGTTCAAAACGGTCAGGTCGGTGCCCCCGTCAAAGGGGCCACATTGATTGGCGACGGGGCGACGGCCCTGAAGCATATTCGTGGGATCGGCAATGATATGGCCTTGGACCCCGGGTTGGGGAATTGCGGCAAGAACGGCCAGTGGGTGCCCGTGGGCGTAGGCCTGCCAACCATCCTGATTGGCGGACTGACTGTAGGAGGGTCAGCAGCGTGAAAAGAACCTTTATTCTCTGCATATCGGTTTTCTTGATGGCAACCGGGGCCTATGCTCAGGCTTCGCGAACAACGGTCAAAGGGGATAGGGAAACCTCGCCCATGCGGCAGCTGCGCTCCATGGATGAGATACGCGAATGGCAGTCGGTCGGACGGTTGCGCCTGCCTGGCGGCTACTGCTCGGGCGTCTTGATCAGCGACCGCCATGTTCTGACGGCAGCCCATTGCGTCGTAATCAACGGTCGGATGCTGAAACCGGAGGCTATCGAGTTTCAGGTCGGTTATCGCAATGGGGGCTTTCTGATCGGCAAGATCGGCAAGTCCATCGTCATCGACCGGGGATACCTGAAAGATGAGGGCAGCCGCAGATTAGCTGATATTGACGCCCAGCGTCGCCATGACGTGGCCATTATCACGCTTCAGAGTCCAATTGCCGATTTGTCTATCGTACCCTTTGACATTGGGCGGCCACTAAAGGATGGCGACACCGTTTCGGTGATCTCTTACGGGCAAGGTCGGGACGAGGCCCCTTCGTTGCAGGAGACATGCTATGTACTGCGCCACCGCTATGACGCGCCCTATATGGATTGCGACGTGACATTCGGGTCCTCCGGCGCGCCTGTCTTCGTGAACCGGGGCGGCGTGCGGCAGGTCGTCTCCGTCGTCTCTGCCGGGCGGCGGCTGAAGGGCGCGGTCTATGCGGTCGGCGCGTCGCCGGTGGATTGGGCACGCGCAACACTGGCAAGGCTCCAGGCCCCGAAACCCGGGCGCGCCCAACGCAGCGTTGGCGGCAGTCTGACGGATCAGCTGGGGCGCAAGGGCGCTGGCGGCCTGCCCCAGATCGGAAAATGAGCGTTGCCACTTGGATCATGCAGCGGACGGGCAGCGGGTGCACCGCATGACCCCGCGCCCGGCCCGTGCAGAAGATATCGCAGCATTGGCCAGGCTTTGGCACATCGCCTGGCATGAGGCGCATGCAGCACTGGTCCCCGCTGCACTGATCGCGCTACGCACGCAAGCATCGTTTAAGGATCGTTTGCATGCCTTTGGCGATGCGCTTCGCTGCGCCGGACCAAAAGGCGCGCCACTTGGTCTTTGCGTCGTGCAAGGCGGGAAAGTTGACCAGATCTTTGTCGATGCCGCAGCGCGCGGGACCGGCTTGGCCCGTGATCTGCTCTATGACGGCGAGGCCCGGTTGGCTGCGGGCGGTACCCGGCAGGCCATTTTGGAGTGTTTGCCCGAGAATACCCGCGCCATCCGGTTCTACGAGAAATGCGGCTGGCAACAGCGCGGGATCGAGGACGTCAACCTGGACACCTCCGCCGGGCCGTTCCAAATACCCGCCCTTGTCCTGACCAAGGAACTACGTCCTCAAGGGGCCACCCCATGACCACTCCTGACACCAACCGCCCCGGCCTGCCGATGTTCCGAACCGATCCACAGACAACATTGCTGATCAATGGGTGGCATTGTCTGATTGGCTATATCGTTATCCTGGCCGGTGTCCCCGTTGGCGCAGGGCTGCTGCACGAGGCGGCTAAATTGCTGCTGAATGATACTGGCATCACGCGAACCGCCATCGGGCCAGCCCTGCAATACGCCGAAGCAGTGGTCGAAATGCTGGGTTTCTCATACCTGGCAGCCTGGGTCGGTGCCATCGTCTCGCTACCTTTCGTGATCTGGGCGCGCAAAACTGCGCTGTTTGGTTGGGGTACGGCAATCGTGACTGGGGTTGCGGTCGCCTATCTGGTTTTGTGGTGGCTCTATGAATTCACGCTGCAACGGATCACCGAGGACATGATCCTGCCAAGCGCAATTCTGGGTTTGGTGTTCTGGGTCACGGTGCGGCTGATAACACCCCGCGCATTTTGCAAATCGAGCTGAGGTGGTTGCGCCAAGGCCAGCCCGATTTCTTCATGGCTGATTAACCGTCCTGCGCGATGCTGGCCCGATGACCCTGCCGTCCAGCACCAAGATCGCACCCGATGCCCTGCCCCGGTCCAAGGCTGACCAGGTCGCCTGGCTGCAACTGGCGCGGTCGCGGCGTGTGGGGCCAGTCACGTTTATCCGGCTGATGCGCGAATATGGTAACGCGGCCGACGCCGTTGCGGCGCTGCCCAAAATCGCAGCTGATGCCGGGGCCAAGAACTATGCCCCAGCGACGGCTGAGGCCATCAAGCAAGAGATAACCACCGGCGAGGCCTATGGGGCTAGTCTGCGGTTCCTCGGCATGGCCGGCTACCCGGCGGCGCTTACTCTGATCGACGATCCCCCGCCTGTTCTATGGATCAAGGGCAACGCTGATCTTTTGCAGCGTGACGCGGTCGCTCTGGTAGGCGCACGCAATGCATCATCACTTGGGCAGCGCATGGCGGATCGGCTGGCCAAGGACCTGGGCGAGGCTAGGTTGGTTGTCACCTCTGGCCTTGCGCGCGGAGTTGATACGGCCGCCCACAAGGCGGCGTTGGCCACAGGAACAATTGCCGTTGTCGCTGGCGGCATTGACGTAACGTATCCGCGCGAGAATGCCGACCTGATGGCCTCAATCGCGCAGGACGGTCTGATCGTTTCGGAAATGCCTATGGGACTGGTGCCGCAGGCGCGGCATTTCCCGCGTCGCAATCGCATTATCTCGGGCCTGTCACAGGCGGTCGTTGTGGTTGAAGGGGCGGCAAAATCCGGCTCTCTGATCACGGCGCGCACCGCCCTTGATCAAGGGCGGGAGGTCATGGCCATTCCCGGGCATCCATTCGATGCGCGCACAACCGGCTGCAACATGCTGATACGCGATGGTGCGACATTGGTGCGGTCGGGCGAGGATGTGATCACAGCCCTGTCCTGCCCGCCTGTCCATCAAGAAACGCCCTCACAGCCCGCGCCTTTGCCCCCGTCACCCGCAGCGATGACCGAAGCGCTGCCTGCAACACTGCTAGACCTCCTCGGCCCCAGCCCGGTGGCCGAGGACCTTTTGATCCGTCAAACCGGCCACCCTGCCCCGCAGGTGTTGGAGGCTCTAATGTTGCTGGAGCTTGAAGCGCAGATCGAACGCCATCCCGGCGGGCTGATCTCACGCGTGGCATAAAAGACTGTTCCAACGCGGGAAGAATATGCTCTAACCTGCGGCAGTGATTTCATTTTTCAGGGTATATTCATGACACTTAAGGGCATCAACTGGTTGCGCCTGAGCTTCTGGGCGGCGTTGCTGATGTGTGCGATCTCAGCACTTTTGGGGGCGGATCGCAGCTTTTGGTATGATGAGGTTTATACGCTGGGCGCGGCTGGAGTGAACGGTGAGCTCGATCAAGCGCGTCTGATGATTGATGTGCATCCGCCCAGCTATGTGCTGATGGTGCATTATTTGTCCGGGATGACCGGTGACAACCTGTTTGCCCTCAGACTGGTCAATCTGATCGGGGCCGCAGCCCTGGCCGCGGCGCTGATGGTATTCTGGAGATGTCTGAGCCGCGACCGCTTTTACATCACCGCAACGCTGCTGCTGGGCAACTACCTGTGCCTGTCGTTGATTGTGGAACTGCGGTCGTACTTTATCCTATTTGGCGGCTGCGCGCTGCTGCAAGCGCTGCTTCTGGCACGGTTGAACGGCAAGACCACCATGGACCTGCCCATGATCCTTGTGGGTCTTGCGACCACCCTGGTGCATTTCTTTGGAGCCGCCTTTGCAACCGCAGCTCTGGGCACCAGCGGACTGCAACATCTGGCTGCGGGCCGTGTGCGTCATGCCGTTTGGCCGATCCTTGGCGCATTGGCCTGCATCGCGCTGACCTTTCTATGGGTATTTGTGATCTCGGACGTGACCCAGGAAATGGGCGGGAAGCTTTGGATCACCAACTCTATCGATCACTATATTCGCTTCATCGCGACCCAACCGCTATTGCTGATCACAGCTATTGTCGCCCTGGCGGGAAATCGCCGCGCCGGGGCAACGGCAGAGCATGGCCAGAACATTGGCTGGCTTATACTGCCCGCACTCGGCGTGCTGGCGGTAGGTATTCTCATCGGCATTCACACACCCGTCATCACGCCGCGCAATCTGGTGGTCATGGTTCCGGGGCTTTGTCTGGCCGTCGCACTGGTCATGCCGCCTCGGCTGACCACACGGCTTGCAGCCTCGCCGCTGGTGCTGCTTGCAGTGGTGGCGCTGGCGGGGAATGAGACGCGCAAAGCGGTCGATGACTGGCAGCATATCGAATGGGCTGTGACTGAGGCCATGCCCGAAGGGTGTGATGATGTCCCGGTCTATGTCATGGGCCCCGATATTATCGACGGCTATGCCCAGCGCGTGTTTACCGGCAAGATGCGCCGCCCGGTTCACGATATCCCTGAGCTTAGAGACGGGTTTGACCGCACGCTTTATACCAACTGTCCGCTGATCATGGGCTGGCATCAACGCGGCGGGGTCGACAATGTCGAGGCGTTCCTGACCCAGTTGAATATCCCGCACAAGGTCCGCCTGCCCGATGATCCCACGGCGCGCAAAACCCGCGCTGCTACACACGGATTTGTGGTCGACCTTGTGACCGAATAGGTCAGTTCCCGCCGATGGCCGCTTGACAGCGCTTAGCGTCGCCCCCAAGTTCCCCGCCACTCAACCACCACCCTGAGGAGGCGCTGCACAATGGCAGTCGTTGTTGTCGAAAGCCCGGCGAAAGCCAAGACCATCAACAAATATCTGGGCTCCGACTTTACGGTTCTGGCCTCTTACGGGCATGTGCGGGACTTGCCGCCAAAGGATGGCTCTGTCGATACCGACGGTGATTTCGCCATGAAGTGGGAGGTCGACAGCAAGGCGCAAAAACATGTCCGCGCCATCGCAGATGCACTGAAGGATGACGACAAGCTGATCCTCGCCACTGACCCCGACCGCGAGGGAGAGGCGATTTCCTGGCATTTGCTTGAGGCGTTGACCAAGCGCCGCGCCGTCAAGAAAAGCACCAATGTCGAACGGGTGGTGTTCAACGCCATCACCAAAACCGCCGTCACTGATGCGATGAAGAACCCACGCCAGATCGACATGGAACTGGTAGAGGCCTATCTGGCCCGCCGGGCGCTGGATTACCTTGTGGGCTTTAACCTTTCGCCGGTGCTATGGCGCAAGCTGCCGGGGGCAAAATCTGCGGGCCGCGTGCAGTCTGTCTGCCTGCGCCTGATCGTTGAGCGCGAGATGGAGATCGAGGCGTTCAAGGCCCGGGAATACTGGTCGGTCAAATCCGTGCTGACCACCCCGCGCGGACAGGATTTTGAGGCGCGCCTGACGGTTCTGGGCGGCAACAAGCTGGATCGCTATGACATCGAAACCGCCGAGGCTGCCGAACTGGCCGTCGCGGCCATCCAGTCGCGCGATCTGACAGTTAAGTCGGTCGAGGCTAAGCCCGCCAACCGCAACCCCGCCCCGCCCTTCATGACCTCCACCCTGCAACAGGAGGCGTCGCGCAAATTCTCTATGGGTGCGCGCGCAACCATGTCAGCGGCGCAGCGGCTTTATGAGGCAGGCCACATCACATATATGCGGACCGACGGCATCGATATGGCACCAGAGGCGGTGATGGCCGCGCGCGATGTGATTGGCAGCCGCTATGGCAAGGAGTACGTGCCGGGCAGCCCGCGCATGTACAAGAACAAGGCCAAGAATGCGCAGGAGGCGCATGAATGTATCCGCCCCACCGATATGGCCGTCAGCCCTGATAAGCTGGCCAAGCTGGAGGCGGATCAGCGCAAGCTTTACGATCTGATCTGGAAACGCACCATCGCGTCACAGATGGAGGCCGCGCGTCTGGAGCGTACTACGGTCGATGCCGGCAGCGCCGATGGCCAAGTGGTGCTGCGTGCAAACGGGCAGGTTGTCCTGTTCGATGGGTTCATGAAGGTCTATGAAGAAGGCCGCGACGATGCGGTGATCGACGATGACGACCGCCGCCTGCCCCAGATCGCTGAGGGTGAGGCGACCGACAAGAAATCCGTCACCCCCGAACAGCACTTCACCCAGCCGCCGCCGCGCTATACCGAAGCGTCGCTGGTCAAAAGGATGGAAGAGCTGGGGATCGGTCGCCCCTCGACCTATGCGTCCATCGTCTCGGTCATTCAGGAACGTGACTATGTCCGCAAGGAAAGCGGCCGTCTGGTGCCCGAGGATAAGGGCCGCCTGGTTACCGCGTTTCTGGAGAACTATTTCCGCAAATATGTCGGCTATGAATTCACCGCCAATCTTGAAGAAGATCTGGACCGCATCACCTCGGGCGATGCGCAGTGGAAAGCTGTGCTGAACCAGTTCTGGACGGATTTTTCCGCCGCGATTGCCGAAACCGCAGAATTGCGCATCACCGAAGTTCTGGAAAAGATCAACGAGGTTCTGGCCCCGCACATCTTCTCCGAAGAGGAACCGGGCATCGATCCGCGCGTTTGCAAGAATTGCGGCAACGGGCGGCTTAGCCTGAAAACCGCCCGCTCAGGCGGGGCGTTTATCGGCTGTTCCAACTATCCGGAATGCCGCTACACCCGCCCCCTGTCGGGCGAGGTTGAGGGCGGCGATATCGCCGGGCCGGATGGCAAGCTTCTGGGCCATGATGAGGCCGGCGAACCCGTGACCCTGCGCACGGGCCGCTTCGGGCCGTATGTGCAGCTTGGCGAACAAACCGAAGAAGTTCCCAAGCCCAAGCGTGCCTCGATCCCCAAAGGCGAGGATCTGGCAGCGGTTGATCTGGAACGCGCCCTGAAACTGCTGTCCCTGCCCCGCTTTATCGGCGAGCATCCCGACGGTGGGCCGATCGAGGCTGCCATCGGGCGCTATGGCCCTTATGTCATGCATGAGGTCCCGTCAGAGGACCCGAAAAAGAAACCCCGCCGCATCTATGCCAATCTGGAAAATGTCGAGGATGTTTACACCATCGGCATGAACCACGCTGTCGAACTGATCGCGAAAAAGGCGGCAGGCGGTCGGGGCCGCGCCAATGCGGAACCTCTGAAAGAACTGGGCGAGCATCCAAAAGAAGGCGGTGCGGTAAATGTGATGGACGGGCGCTATGGTCCTTATGTCAAATGGGAAAAGGTCAACGCGACCATTCCCAAGGACATCAAGCCCGAAGATGTCACCATGGACATGGCCGTCGAACTGATCGCGGCCCAAAAGCCTGCCAAGAAACGCGCAACCCGTAAGAAGACAACCAAAAAAGAAAAAGCCTGACCTTACGGGTCAGGCTGGTTGTTAAAGGCGTCAGCTCAGATGCTAAAGCGTTTCGAGTTTACCTTGAGACATCACGTAAAATCGAAACGCGTACACCCTATCGGCTTATCACTGCGTTTCGGGATAAGCTTGTGTCTTAGGTTTATCCCGAAACGCTTTAGTCAGTAGCATTGTCGGGGACGCGATCACCGCGCCCCTTACTGAGCTTTGACCAGTCAGCAATCCGTGTTTGCTGGCGCGCCTGCACTTCGTGGGCGAACGCAGTCGCGCCCGGCGGTTGCAACCGATATGCGACCGCTATTTCTGGCAACACTGCTGCTATCAGGACCGACATCTTCAACGCCGATGGGCTTGGGCGGCTGCGGCGCCGGCGTGGCCGGTGCAGGTTTTGGTGGGGTCCGCGTTGTCCTTGCGCGCTTTGGCGCCGCTGCGCGGCGAGGCGCGGCTTTGATCGACCCATTGGAATTCAGCCAGGCGCTTACAACACTGGCTACACGCTGGCTTATCCGGGCCTTTTGTGTCTGACCGCGGGCAACAGCCTGCCGTGCCGCATCCCCTTGATAAGCAACGAGCCCGGCGTCAATCACACCCGACTGCGCCAAAGTGTTGCCGCCCGCGTCGCGCACAAAGATCGAGAATTGCACATCATGCCAACCGGCCAGTTGACGCGACCTGGCCTTTGGTGTCAGCGCGTGGAAACGCGCCACATGCACCTCAAGCACCACAGGGGTACCGCCACGCAGGAAAGACGAGCCTTGCTGTGTCGCACGTTTCATGATCGCGGCAACCTGCGCCTTGCGGTCACCTGCAGGGTCCTCCCACCAGGTGATCGGCTCCGATGGTTTTGACACATTCGGGTTTTTAGATACGGCCATCCCCTCAGGGATCACAACACGCACATCGCGCACACGCCAGCTTGCAACCTGCTGTGCGGAAACGGAAATCGGTGATCTGAAGGTCTGGTTGTCTGGTTTCGCAGTGTTTGAGCTGCATGCAGATAGTGCGACGAGCATTGCCGCCGCAACGAAAGATAGAGTTTTCACGTCCATGTCCCCTTGCACGGAATATTTCCTTACGCCCCCAAAGCGAAGCCAACTTATGGCAAACATTGGGATTTAACGACAAATCCTTAAAAAGTCTTCTACTTTTTTGACAGGTGACGGCAACAAGTCCGCATGGTATCCGAGCGCATGAGTAAGCTTCCTGACAAAAACAGCATCCTTGAGTGGATAAGGGACAACCCGCATCACGCCTCAAAACGCGATGTTGCCAAGGCTTTTGGCATCAGGGGTTCGGCGCGAATCGAGTTGAAGCGCCTGCTGAAAGAGCTTGAAGCAGAGGGTGCCTTGGCCAAATCCGGCAAACGGTTCCGTGATCCTGACGGCCTGCCGCCGGTTTCGGTGCTACGGATCGCAGGGCCGGATGCGCATGGTGACTTGCTGGCGGAACCCGCGCAATGGGACAGCGACGATCCGGTGCCGCAGATTCTGTTTCAGCTGCGCCCCGGCGAACCGGCCCTGGGCGAGGGCGACCGCGTGCTAGGCCGTCTGACCCCGACACCGGATGCGGACCACCCTTTCTCGGCCCGTTTGATCCGACGTATTGGCACCGGTCCGCGCAGCATGATCGGCATCTTCCGCCAGTCTGACAAAGGTGGGCGGATCGTGCCCATCGACAAGAAATCTGACCGCGAATGGGTGGTCGAGGCCGCGCATAGGATGGGGGCCCGCGATGGCGAACTGGTCGAGGCAGAACAGACCGCGCCGCGTGGTCAGATGGGCCTACCCAAGGCGCGGATCACCGAACGGCTGGGCGACCCATCGGCCCCCAAAGCCGTTTCGCTGATCGCGATACATGAGCATGGCATCCCCGACAGCTTTCCCGATGACGTGATCGAGGAAGCCGAGGCCGCACAGCCCCTGCCCCTGGGCCAGCGCACCGATCTGCGCCATCTGCCACTGATCACCATTGATCCGGCCGACGCGCGCGATCATGATGACGCCATCTACGCTATCCCCGAAAAAGACGGCTTCACCCTTTGGGTCGCCATCGCCGATGTTGCCGCCTATGTCCGCCCCGGCACGGCGCTGGATCGGGAGGCAAGG
This sequence comes from Halovulum sp. GXIMD14793, assembly GCF_054457435.1. Taxonomy (NCBI): domain Bacteria; kingdom Pseudomonadati; phylum Pseudomonadota; class Alphaproteobacteria; order Rhodobacterales; family Paracoccaceae; genus Halovulum; species Halovulum sp. GXIMD14793. Next base: position 14,641 of record NZ_JBTLNE010000003.1, read on the forward strand.
CAACGGGGCAACTCCACCTATTTCCCCGACCGCGTTGTCCCTATGCTGCCCGACACCCTGTCCGGTGACTTGTGTTCCCTTCATGAGGGCGTCGACCGCCCGTGTATCGCGGTGGAAATCAAGATTGACCATGATGGCCAAAAGCAATCCCACCGCTTTCTACGCGGTTTGATGCGCTGCCCCGCAGCCCTGTCCTATGAGCAAGCGCAAGCCGCCGACGACGGCAATCCCGATGACAAGGCGGCAGCGCTACAACAGGTGATCTCACCCCTGTTTGCGGCCTACCGCACTTTGTCCAAAGCCCGCGAAAAACGCCAACCGCTGAACCTTGACCTGCCAGAGCGCAAGATCGTGCTGTCGGATGAGGGCAAGGTGGTGTCCGTGGCCTTTCGCGACAGGTTTGACGCACATAAACTGGTCGAGGAATTCATGGTTCTGGCCAATGTCTGCGCCGCAGAAACCCTGGAGCAGAAGAAACAACCGCTGCTCTACCGTGTGCACGAAGAGCCAAGCCCGGAAAAACTCGATGCCCTGCGCGCGACCGCCCAAGAAGCTGGTCTTTCGCTGCCCAAAGGCCAGGTTCTGCAAACCCGGCATCTGAACCAGTTGCTGGACGCAGCGGCTGGCGGTGAAACGGCGGAACTGATCAATCTGTCGGTCCTGCGCTCCATGACGCAAGCTTATTATGGGCCGCAGAATTTCAGCCATTTCGGGCTGAACCTGAAACGCTATGCGCATTTCACATCCCCCATACGCCGCTATGCCGATCTGATCGTGCATCGCGCATTGATCTCGGCACATGGCTGGGGAACAGATGGGCTGACCCTGGACGAGGTAGAGCACCTGCCCCGCACGGCAGAGCAGATTTCAACCACCGAACGCCGCTCCATGATGGCAGAGCGTGACACAACGGACCGTTACCTAGCGGCCTATCTGGCAGATCGGACCGGGGCCGAGTTTACCGGGCGTATTTCTGGCGTGGCGCGGTTTGGCCTGTTTGTGAAGCTCGATGAGACTGGGGCCGATGGCCTGATCCCGGTGTCTACCCTTGGGGATGAGTATTTTGTCCATGACCCAGACAACCAAACCCTGATGGGCGACCGCTCGGGCCGGCGCATCGGTCTGGGCCAGCCGGTACTGGTGCGCCTGTCCGAAGCCGAAGCGATCACCGGCGGTCTGGTTTTTGAGTTGCTGGAGGTTGAGGGCAAGGCCATGCCGCAGACCACGCGCCGCTCAAAAGGGACGCCGCGCCGCAAACAGACCCGCGCACGCACGAAAGCCCGCAAGATTTCGCGCAAACGCAACCGCAGTAAGTGATCTGGCACACTTTTTTTCAGATTAGTTTTAAGCTAAACTCCGCCGAGTGGGGCAATAATACGAATAATTCAACGAGGCAATTAATGTGTATCAGAGCGTTTCTTCTGATTTTCGTCGGTACAATAGCACCCGTTTTTGCAGAGGAGCCACGGCCGATGCCCCGCCCCTCTGAACCGTTGATTGTCGCCCAGAACTCGACATTCCAGGCCTGGAAAACGCGTTTCCGTGCGAAAGCCCTGCGCGCCGGGATCAAGGCAAATGTGTTTGATGCCGCGTTCCGAGATGCAAAAATAAATCAGGACGTGTTGCGGCTAAGCGCCACGCAGCCGGAATTCGTCAAGCCGATCTGGGAATATCTGGATTCCGCCGTTTCCAGCGATCGCGTGACAAATGGTCGGCAGAACGCCAACCAGTTGCAGCGAACCCTTGCCGCGATTGAGAAAACTTATGGCGTTGATGCCGAGGCAATCGTGGCGATTTGGGGAATCGAAACCAACTATGGATCCTACCGTGGCAATATCAGCACCATCGATGCGCTGGCGACACTGGCTTATGCTGGCAAAGACCGGCGCAAATTCGGCGAAGACCAACTGATGGCCGCGCTGAAGATCATTCAGTCTGGCGAAGTGCATCCAAGCCAGATGAACGGTTCCTGGGCCGGGGCAATGGGCCATACCCAGTTCATTCCCACCAGCTATCTGTCCTTTGCGCAGGACTTCACACGCGATGGCCGCCGCAATGTCTGGGGCGAGGATCCGACGGACGCGCTGGCCTCGACCGCAAATTATTTGCGCCAACACGGCTGGACCAAGAACCAGCCATGGGGGATCGAGGTCGCCCTGCCCGCCGGGTTCAACTACGCCTATGCCGATGGCGATACCCGCCGTTCGGTTAAGGATTGGTCCAAGCTTGGTTTGCGACAGGCCAACGGCCAGGCGCTGCGCGATTTCGGCCCTGCGGCCTTGCTGGCCCCGGCCGGTGCCCGCGGGCCGGTGTTTCTGACCTTCGACAATTTCAATGTGATCAAGAAGTACAATAACGCAACGTCTTATGCCGTGGCGGTTGGCCATCTTGCGCAGCGTATCGCTGGCGCACCGGATTTCAGGGCCAAATGGCCACGTCAGGACCGCACGCTAAGCCGCACCGAAAAGCTGGAGATGCAGCGTCTGCTGACCCGCAAAGGGTTTTCCACCGGCGGTCTGGACGGCAAGATTGGCCCAAAGACAATGGATGCGATCCGCGCCTATCAGAAATCTCAGGGTCTGGTCGCGGATGGCTACGCCTCCGAAGGGCTACTTCTGCGGCTGCGCGGATAGTCGGCGCCATTGGAAAAGGACAGCATGCTCGCCGAAAAACGAACCTTTCCGAAACTGGCAGTACTGATAGATGCTGATAACACCTCTCACAGTCTGGCAGGCCCCCTTTTTGCCGAGATCGCAACCTTAGGAGATGCAGCCCTGCGCCGCATCTACGGCGATTTCACCCGCGAACAGCTGAAAGGCTGGCTGGACAAAGTTCAGAACCATGCCCTCCGGCCATATCAGCAGGTCGCCTATACTCAGGGTAAAAATTCTTCGGACATTGCGTTGGTGATTGATGCGATGGACCTGATGCATTCCGGTCGCTTCGATGCGTTCTGTCTGGTGTCTTCTGACAGCGATTTCACTGGTTTGTCAGTGCGGCTGCGCGAACAAGGATTGGATGTATTCGGATTCGGCCAGAAAAAGACGCCTGAAAGCTTCCGGCAAGCCTGCAGTCGCTTTATCTTTACCGAAAACCTGAGCGCAGATCGGAAAACCGGCAAAACGTCAGAGGCTGGCAAAGCCACCCCGGCGCTGATCCGCGCCTATTCGGACCTGGCCGAAGATGCGGGGGCTTGGGTGCATCTGAGCCAGTTGGGAAAGCTTCTGATCACCAACGAACCGGATTTCGATCCGCGCAGCTATGGCTTTGGCAAACTGGTTGAACTGGCCGAGGCGACGGGCGCCTTTCAGGTCGAACGCGCCAGCCAGGGCGCGGTGCGTCTGCGGCAAAAAACCAAGCAGCACCGCAATACCGCCTGATCCGCCCATCTGATGATTCAGATTTTCGCATTTCGCTTTATCTGCGCAGACCAGCTTGCAGCCGCTGCCTCTGCTGCCCATAAATATAGTTGAAACATCACGACGCAAGGACTTTGCAATGGAAACGGAGATCGCGACCACCACCGGCTGGGATGTCGCTTTCTGGCTGACGGTGGTGGCCGTGCTGGCCCTGTTGATGCTGTCGGCCTTTTTCTCGGGCTCGGAAACCGCGCTGACGGCAGCTTCGCGAGGCAAGCTGCACAGTCTGGCCGATAAGGGATCGCGCGGGGCAGAGACTGCGCTGAAGCTGACCGAGGACAATGAACGCCTGATCGGCGCCTTGCTGCTGGGCAATAATCTGGTGAATATCCTGGCAACCTCGCTTGCCACAGCAATGCTCACCGTTGTTTTTGGTGATAGTGGCGTGGCGCTGGCAACACTGGTGATGACGATCCTTGTTCTGGTCTTTGCCGAGGTTCTGCCCAAGACCTATGCCATCACGAACGCCGAACCTGCAGCAGCTATGGTGTCGCCCATTGTGGCCATCGTGGTGCGGGTCCTGTCACCGATTGTGCGGGCGGTTCGGTTCATTGTGCGCGCCATGTTGCGTATCTTCGGGGTGAATGCTGATCCGCAGGCCAAATTTCTGGCTGCCCAGGAAGAGATTGCTGGCGCCATCGCCCTGCACCATTCCGAAGGGGCGGTGGAAAAGGCGGATCGCGATCGGCTGCTGGGTGCACTGGATCTGAAGGATCGCGAGGTGGAAGAAATCATGCTTCATCGGCAGGACATCGAAATGATCGATGCCAGCAGTCCAACTGAAGAGATCATCGCCAAGGCGCTACAAAGCTCTCATACCCGTCTTCCCATCTATAAGGATGATCCAGAGAACATTATCGGTGTGCTACATGCCAAGGATCTGCTACGTAATATCCACAAAAAGATGAGCGAAAGCGGTGGGACATCTGTGAATTTCGATACATTGCGGATCGAGGAAATCACGATGGATCCGTATTTTGTGCCTGAAACCACCTCGCTGGACCATCAGATGCGCGAGTTTCTGCGTCGCAAGTCGCATTTTGCCTTGGTCGTTGATGAATATGGTGCGCTGCAAGGGCTGATCACGCTGGAGGATATCCTGGAGGAAATCGTCGGTGAGATTGAGGACGAGCATGATACAGCGGAGGTTGAGATCGAGAGGGACGGCCAGGGGGCGGTGACCATTGATGGGGCAATGACCATCCGCGATTTGAACCGTGCCTGTGACTGGTCTTTGCCGGACGAAGAGGCCAATACCGTCGCCGGGCTTGTCATTCATGAAGCTCAGACAATCCCGGTGAAGGGACAAGTCTTTAACTTTCACGGCTTCCGCTTCGAGGTGATGGACCGCGAACGCAATCGGCTGACCAAATTGCGTCTTAGGAAGCTGGGTTAAAGCAGAGCGGGCGTTTGCAAGGTCAAGTTGTTGAGCGTCGTTTATATATATCGGGGCAACGGAACTAAAAAACTCGGTTCCTCATTTAATTTGTTACCCAGAATCATCTCGACCAAACGTCCGGAAATCCGATTTCCTCCAAGGAAATCGGTCCGGAAACTTTGAAAGTTTCCGGGCATCTCAGCCAGACGTTCACACAAAACAATATGATCACCTAACAAAGAAAACGCCCGCCATGGGAAACCATGACAGGCGTTTTGAAACTGGCGTCATTGAGCTTATGCCAGCTGCCCTACTCAAAAACCGCCACCCGACATTACCGTCGATACTGGCGCGATGGTCACTGCTGATGCACTTGGGCTTAGCAACCAGGAAAACAGCGTTGTCACCGTGTCAGGCTGCACACGACCGATCACGATCACGCGGCCAGATTTGCTCGCCTCCAGAACCGCGCGATCCAACTCCTGTCGGATTGCAGCAGGGTCCGAGACGTCATCAACGACACGAAAGACAATATCACTGGGAACACCGGCTCCAACCGCTTGTTGCGGTACGTTGTTCAGGCCAGACCCACGGTGGGTCAGCAGGCCGTGGCCAGTAATCTTCAGCGTTTCGAGTGCGGCCTTGACCAAGGCAGGATCGCGCGGCAAGTCGCCATCAATCTGATCCACCAAAGCTGTAGCGCTGGGTACGGCATCAAAAACGCCGCTCAGCAAAGCGTTAACCTCTGCTGCCGGCATACCGCGCTGGATCGGCTGGTCAAGGCTGGGCAGGACCGCCACAATCTCAAAGCCTTTTTGCGCGTAGTTTGCAGATATACCGCTGGCATTATCCAGATTGGCAGTCACCCCAAATGTAATCGGTGCAGACAGAGTCAGAAGACCGCGACGCAACTCATCCGGTACACCGCTGTCCTGCAGGATGATTGCCATCAGCGGACGATCGGAATCGCCATTGAAAGGTATTGCATTGTCGGTCAGCGCCTTGCCTGCGACCAGAGGTTTCGCACTCAACTTGGTCAATGCAGGTTTATCGCTATCGGAAATTGCGGCCGCAGAATCAACACCGCCGACTTCGGGCGCTGCAGTCGACGCGGTGTCGACGGTTGGCCGGCTGGTCACCGGTTCTGCTATTGCAACTTTGGTACTGCCATCATTCGTTCGGCGAGTTGGTGCGCTGTCGGCGTTGGCACCCAAATTGCCCGCCCCTGATCCATCAGCCACATTTGGGGCCGACAAGCTGAGGCCACCACCGATACTCGGGGTCGAATCACTGCCCTGACCGCCGCCGGAGACAGAGGGGGCTGCGATCTGCAAACCAGTCGACTGCTGCTGTGGTGGCGTTATTGTTGGCGCAGACTGCGGTGTAGCCGGGGTCAGCGCGCCGGATTGGCCCTGCGTAGAGGAGCCTTGTGCCGGAGCGTCTTGTTCAGGCCGCTCCAGAATTTCGACGGTCGTATCGCCCTGACGCGGGAATACAATTGCCGCAGCGGAAAAAGCGATGCCGCATAGCACCAGACCAGTGAACAAACCGCGGATGAAACCACCCATTCTCGACTCCTCTTTAGATGTCAGGCGCGCGCATTCTTCAAAACGCTTAGACCCAGTACCTCTTGACCACAACTACATCCCCCGCGCATGTATAGCGTCGGCTTGCAACGCTACGCCACCCCTAACGCATCAGGATGGCAGGGAAACTGTTAAAAAATGCTTCTCCTCATCGATAACTACGACAGCTTTACTTACAATCTTGTCCATTATTTGGGCGAATTGGGCGCAAAGGTGGCAGTACATCGCAATGATGCGTTGAATGTGCAACAGGCCATGGCATTGAAACCTTCGGGAATCGTTTTGTCCCCGGGGCCTTGTACGCCGGATGATGCCGGTGTTTGCATGGCCATGGTTAATGCGGCGCTGGAAACCAACACGCCGCTGCTGGGCGTCTGTCTGGGTCATCAAAGTCTTGCTCAGGCAATGGGAGGAACAGTGATCCGCCATGATCAGATCGTGCATGGTAAGACGGATGCGATCCGGCACACCAATAAGGGCCTGTTTGCTGACCTGCCTTCCCCCTTTGCGGCGACGCGCTATCACTCACTGGTGGTGCAGCGCACAGATCTGCCCGATGACCTTGAGGTGACGGCCGAACTGGATGACGGCACGATCATGGGGCTGCAGCACCGGCATGCGCCGCTGCATGGCGTGCAGTTCCATCCTGAATCCATTGCCTCGGAACATGGACACAAGCTGTTGCAGAATTTTCTGACCACAGTAAGAGAACCTGCATGAGTGATACGTTAAAGCCGTTGATTGCAGCAGCCGCAGATGGGCCGCTCAGCCGTGAACAGGCCGCAGCTGCTTTTGAAATCCTGATGACCGGGGAGGCAACACCATCACAGGTTGGTGGGCTGCTGATGGCGCTGTGCACACGCGGCGAAACGGTCGATGAGATTACTGGCGCCGCTGCAGCAATGCGCGCGCACTGCCTCAAGGTTAATGCTCCTATTGGGGCAATGGACATTGTCGGCACTGGAGGTGACGGCATGGGAACGCTGAATATCTCGACCGCGACCGCCTTTGTCGTGGCCGGGGCTGGTGTTCCCGTAGCCAAGCATGGCAACCGTAACCTGTCATCCAAATCCGGCGCGGCAGATGCGCTTGGAATGCTGGGGGTCGAGGTGATGGTCGGCGTCGATACCGTCGAAAAGGCGCTGGCAGAGGTCGGGATTGCCTTCATGATGGCCCCGATGCATCACCCGGCGATGAAATATGTCATGCCCAGCCGGACAGAACTGGGCACCCGCACGATCTTTAATCTGCTTGGCCCGCTGACCAATCCGGCCGAGGTAAAACGGCAACTGACCGGGGCTTTTTCCCGCGATTGGATCCGCCCAATGGCCGAGACGTTGAAGGCATTGGGTTCGGAAAAGGCTTGGCTGGTGCATGGCAGTGATGGCACGGACGAGCTGAGCATCGCCGGGATAAGCTGGGTCGCCGCACTGGAAAACGGCACTGTGACCGAAAGAGAACTGCACCCCGAGGATGCCGGCCTGCCGGTTCACCCGTTTGAGGCCATCCTTGGTGGCAGCCCCGCAGAAAACGCGGACGCCTTGCGCGCGCTGCTTGGGGGTGAAAAATCCGCCTATCGCGATGCCGTGCTGCTGAATGCCGCTGCTGCGCTGGTGATCGCGGACAAGGCAGCTGATCTGAAAGATGGCGTAACGATAGCCGCCGAAGCAATCGACAGCGGCGCAGCGCGCCTCAAGGCAGACGCACTGGCAAAGGCGACACAGGCATGAGCACCGTTCTTGACCGCATCAAGGTTTACAAACTGGAAGACGTGGCCGCGCGTAAAGCGGCCCGGCCTCAGTCGCAGGTAGAGGACGCCGCCCGCGCCGCCACACCCGTCCGGCCTTTCGCCCGCGCCATCCGCACCACCCACAAGCAAGGACGCGCAGCCCTGATTGCCGAAATCAAAAAGGCCAGCCCGTCCAAAGGCCTGATCCGGGAGGATTTTGATCCACCTGCACTGGCCCGCGCCTATCAGGACGGCGGGGCGACCTGCCTTTCCGTGCTGACCGATGCGCCCTCCTTTCAGGGCGATGACAGCTACCTTGGCGCGGCACGCGGTGCCTGCGACTTGCCCGTGCTGCGCAAGGATTTTTTATATGATCCCTACCAGGTGGCCGAGGCCCGCGCCCTGGGGGCTGATTGCATTCTGATCATCATGGCCTCGGTCTCGGATGCTCAAGCCACAGAACTGGCCGATGCTGCCACCGGATGGGGCATGGATGCGCTGATCGAGGTGCATAACGAAGAGGAGTTGGAGCGCGCCCTGCCCCTTTCCGTCCCGCTGCTGGGCATCAACAACCGCGATCTGCACACGTTTGAAACCTCGCTCGATGTCACCCGCCGTCTGGCACCGCTGGTGCCTGCTGACCGTATGGTCGTGTCAGAATCTGGGCTGTTTAGCGCAGCAGACCTTGCCGCGATGGCCGAGGCAGATGTGCATACCTTTCTGATTGGCGAAGCGCTGATGCGTCAGGCTGATGTCGCGGCCGCCACCCGTTCCATTCTGTCGACGGAGGCGTCATGACCGGAAAGCTGACCCATTTTGATGCCGAAGGTGCCGTGCATATGGTGGATGTCTCCGCCAAGGATGTCACCTCCCGCACCGCTACAGCCAAAGGGGCTATCGAGATGCACCCAGAGACGCTGGCCGTGGTTCGTGAGGGCACCGCAAAGAAGGGTGATGTTCTGGGTGTCGCGCGGCTAGCCGGGATCATGGCCGCGAAAAAGACCCATGATCTGATCCCTTTGTGCCACCCGCTGGCATTGGCCAAAGTCTCGTTGGATCTGACACCAGCGGATAATCCGGCGCGGGTTGAGGTCACGGCGACGGTCAAAACCTCGGGCCAGACCGGGGTGGAGATGGAAGCACTGACTGCGGTCAGCGTCGCGCAGCTGACCGTTTACGACATGCTGAAAGCCATCGATAAGGGCATGGTGCTGACCGGCACAAGGTTGGTCTTCAAGGATGGCGGCAAATCCGGAAAGTACCAAGCCGAATGATCCCGGTGGCCGAGGCGCTGGAGCGGGTGCTCGCCCTGGCTGACCGCATGCCGGTCGAAACCGTTCCGCTGGACCGCACCGGTGGACGGGTGCTGGCTGAAACCGTTACGGCAAAGCGCACTCAACCGCCCTTTGCCGCCTCGGCGATGGATGGATATGCGGTCCGCGATGCCGATGCGCAACCGGGTATGGTGCTGCAGGTTGTCGGCGAGGCTGCCGCCGGATCGCGGCACCAGGCCGTGCTGTCTCCTGGCACTGCCGTGCGCATCTTTACGGGTGCGCCGGTCCCTGACGGCGCTGATGCGATATTGATACAGGAAGACGCCATTCGTGGCGGCGACCGGATCACCGTTCGCGAAGGGCGGGATACCCGCAGCTATATCAGACCAGCGGGTGCGGATTTCGCCCAAGGCGATCCGCTGAACGCGCCCCGGCGTTTAACATCGTGCGATATTGCATTGGCCGCCGCAATGAACCACGCCAGCCTGCCGGTCCGACGCCGCCCGGTTATTGCCCTGATCGCGACTGGCAATGAATTGGTTATGCCCGGCGACATGCCGGGACCCGATCAGATCGTCTCGTCCAACAATTTCGGACTGGCAGCGATGGTGGAGGCTATCGGCGGCCGCGCCCGTCTCCTGCCCATTGCCAGCGACACCGCCGAAAGCCTGACGGCCGCGTTCGACCTGGCCATGGGGGCCGATCTGATCGTCACACTGGGCGGCGCGTCGGTGGGGGATCATGATCTGGTGCAATCGACCGGGACGTCCATGGGGTTGGCGCTGGATTTCTACAAGATCGCCATGCGCCCCGGCAAACCCCTGATGGCTGGAAAGCTGCGCGGCACGCCAATGCTGGGCCTGCCCGGTAACCCTGTCTCGGCCATGGTCTGCGGCGTGCTGTTCCTGCGCCCGATAATCGAACGGATGCTGGGCTTGCCCGACAATGACCGCCGTCAGACCGCCCCTTTGGCCAATGACCTGCCCGCCAATGGTCCGCGGGCACATTACATGCGCGCACGACTGGTGGAGGGACAGGCGGTGGTTGCCGAACGTCAGGACAGCGCGCTTTTGTCCGTGCTTGGTCAGGCCGATATTCTGGTCATTCGGGAGCCACATGCCGATGCCCTGAAGGCCGGACACATGGTCGATTACATCCCGCTGGATTGAGTCCCCCGGATGGACCCTACTGCGATCCGCACGCAATTGTTGACACAAAACGAGAACACATATAGAACTTAATGGAACATTAGTGCGTTTCGTGGTCGAGTAATGACGGCCATCTTGCGAAGCAATGGACTCAACACCGCGCCTTTTGACAAACCCGCTGCGGGTTTTCGAAAGCCAAGAATAGCAGAGTATCCGGGCAGGGAACTTAACATGCTGACAAAAAAACAACTCGATCTTCTGACTTTTATCCATAAGCGGATCCAACGCGATGGCGTGCCGCCCTCCTTCGATGAAATGAAAGAGGCGCTGGATCTACGGTCCAAATCCGGCATTCATCGCCTGATCACAGCGCTTGAAGAACGTGGTTTCATCCGCCGTTTGGCGCATCGGGCCCGGGCGATTGAGATCACCCGCCTGCCCGACAGTATCGAGGACAGTGGCAATGTCACCCGGCTGCAACCAAGGCCGAGCGCGCCGCCACAGGACCCGGGCTTTCCCATCGGGACTGATGCGGTCAGCCTGCCAGTGATGGGACGGATCGCAGCAGGTACGCCGATCACGGCCATCGAACAGGTGTCGCATCACGTCTCGATCCCTGGCACTATGGTCTCGGGCACCGCGCGACACTTTGCGCTGGAAGTGAAGGGCGATTCGATGATCAATGCCGGGATCAACAATGGCGATATTGTTGTGATCCGGGAACAGGACACTGCTGAGAACGGCGATATTGTTGTGGCCCTTGTCGAAGGCCATGAAGCCACGCTGAAACGCTTGCGGAAACGTGGTAACGCAATAGCCCTGGAAGCCGCAAACCCGGCTTTCGAAACACGCCTATATGTTGCCGATCAGGTGCAGGTGCAGGGCAAGCTCGTCGGTCTGATCCGCAGTTACTAAAGCCACGGCCGGTCTTTATTAGACCTGTCGTTCCGCGCACCATCAAGGGCAAGCTGTAGGGTGGGTTTAAACCCACCCTACCCGCCGCCGGTCCAGGGCCGGTCGCCTGCATAATCACGCGCTGTGCGCAGAACCACTCCCGTCGAATGGCTCGGATATATACCATGTGCGCCGTTCCTCGCCAGCGCTTGTGCCCCGATGTAGTGACAATCTCCGACGACCTTATCATTCCACTTCGGGGCAATTAACCACCCTTCCGAATGACACGACGCCTGATCCGGCAGTTTCGCGTTGGTCCAGGTCACAGGCGCCCCCGTCATCAGCTCACCCTGAACGATCTGACGGTCTCGTCGCGGCAAGGGCCGGGCGAAGGCTGCCTCCATATCAGCGGCATCGCCATCATTCTCCAGCCAGACCGAAACGGCAAAGCTGTTGCCTCGCCCCGAACTGATCGCACGCCCCTCAGGCGTCAGAATGCCAATCGTGCGCCCATTGGAAGCCACCAATAAAAGCGGCCGGGGATGTCCGGCCCAAAGAACCAGCGCTACAACAACCGGTATCGCCCCTATCGTACGAAGCCGCCCGTGCAGCAAGACCATCAAGATCAGACCAAAGGTCATAAGTCCCAGCGACACCGAAGGCCCCGACGGCACCCGCAGCAGGGCCCCGTCCATCCCTGCGACATAGTTTGCAACGCCAAGGATATGCGCGATCCCGTATCCCATCACCGCCAACGCCAGCTCTGACAGCCCCAACGGGGCCAGCACCAGCGCAGCCGCAGCTGCCGGCATCACCACAAGCCCCATCACCGGCACCGCCGCCAGATTGGCCACAAACCCGTATTGAGAGATGCCGTTGAAGTGAAACGCCGAAAACGGCATCGTCGCCGCCCCCGCAATGAACGAGGTAAAGGCCACCGCCAGTACCGGGCGCAGGTACCGCCATCTTCCCGCCGACATAGCTTTCCAGAAATGCCACTGGCGCAGCGCGTTAAACCCAACCACCAAAGCCGTTGTCGCTGCAAACGACATCTGGAAGCCCGGTCCCGTCAGACTGTCCGGCCTGAGGATCAGCACCAGACAGGCCGCAATCGCCACCGCACGAAGCGTCAAAACAGGGCGGTCCAGCATCACAGCCCCCAGCGCCACTGCCGCCATGATAAAGGCCCGCTGTGTTGCCACAGAGGCCCCGGACATCACCAGATAGAAGACACCCGCCAGCAAGGCCGAAGCAGCGGCCATCTTTTTCACCGGCAGCCACAGTGACACCGCCGGCAGCAAAGCCAACCCGTAGCGCAGCGCCGCAAAAACAAGACCCGTCACCAACCCCATATGCAGCCCGGAGATCGCCAGCAGATGCGCAAGGTTGGAGGCGCGCAGGGCCTCCAGCTGATCCGGCGCAATCTCGGACCGGTCGCCGGTCAGGATCGCGGCGGCGAATGCACCGGTATCAGGTTGCATCCGCGCACGGATCGCATCGGCCAGCCACATGCGAAAGGCAAAGACCTGCACCTCCCAACTGGCGGGGGGTGTCAAATCAGCGACCACAAGCGGATCACGCGCATAGCCTACGGCCCCAACCCGTTCGAACCAGGCATGACGGCGAAAATCGAACCCGCCTGGCTCTACCGGTGCACCCGGTGGGCCAAGCCGACCGCGCACCATCACGCGCGCGCCGGGCCGCAGCGCGCCCTCTGTCGCAGGCCCGGTCAACGAGATGCGAATCCGCGCTGGGGTTGCGTCAGGCTCTACGCCGCGCAGATAGACCTGATCCAGCGTCAAACGGATATAGTTGGAGGCCGAACGATCCCGATCCACGATCCGCCCCTCGACAGTGCCGAAATAGGTAAAGCCAAGCACCGGTGCCGCAACCCGCTGCGTCTGCCACCAGGCCAGGACCAGCCCTGCCGCGATCAGGCCAGGCAACAGCACCGCCGGGCGGCGCAAAAAAGCCGCGCCTGCAAACAGCATCAGCGCCGAAACAGTAGAGGTCCAGATCAGAGCGGTGGACGGCTCTTGCAGCCGGGCAAAATACCAGCCGATACCGATGGCCAGCATAACCGGGGCCCACAGCATGGCCGTGCCGCGCTGCGCCTCGATCTGATCGGCCATAAATGACGTCAGGCGCACCCTTGTTCTCCAAAGCACTTCCGTCCTACATAGCCGCAAGTTTTCCGGGATCATGGTTGCCAGGAGGTTAAGGATATGACTGCAGCACCGGTGGTGACCCGTTTCGCCCCTTCTCCAACAGGTTTTCTTCATATTGGTGGCGCCCGCACGGCGCTGTTCAACTGGCTGTTCGCCCGCCATCACAAAGGACAGTTCCTGCTGCGGATCGAGGATACGGACCGCGAACGCTCTACCCCTGAGGCGACCGAAGCGATCTATGAGGGTCTGCGTTGGCTGGGGCTGGATTGGGACGGCGACGCGTTTTCGCAGTTTGACCGCGCCGACCGGCACCGCGAGATCGCCGAGGCAATGGTTGCGGCCGGAACGGCCTATCGCTGCTATTCCACCAAAGAGGAAATCGACGCGTTCCGCGAACAGGCCCGGGCCGAAAAACGTCCGCCCCTGTTTCCGTCCCCATGGCGCGACGGCGGCACACCGCCCGATGGCGCGCCTTATGTGATCCGGCTGAAAGCACCGCAGGACGGCGAAACCGTGGTCGAGGATGCAGTGCAGAGCCGTGTCGCCTGGGGCAATGATCAGCTGGACGATCTGGTTTTGCTGCGCTCGGACGGGACACCCACCTATATGCTGGCCGTTGTGGTGGATGATCATGATATGGGGGTCACCCATGCCATTCGCGGCGATGATCACCTGACAAATGCGGCCCGCCAGACCCTGATCTATCAGGCAAATGGCTGGAACCCCCCGGTCTTTGCCCATATCCCGCTGATCCATGGACCCGACGGTGCCAAACTGTCCAAACGCCATGGGGCATTGGGGGTCGAGGCCTATCGCGATATGGGCTATCCGGCCGCCGCGATGCGAAATTACCTGGCTCGCCTTGGCTGGTCCCATGGTGATGACGAATTCTTTACCACTGATCAGGCAATTGAATGGTTCGGTCTGGATGCGGTGGGCAAAAGCCCTGCGCGTTTCGACTTTAAGAAGCTTGAGAACCTGAGCGGACAGCATATCCGCGCGACCGAGGACGATGCCCTGATTCAGGAGCTGCAAAATTTTGCTGCAACGCAAAAACTCCCCGATTGGGGGGCAGAGAAGGCTGTGCTGCTGCGTCAGGCGATGCCGGGCATGAAGGAACGGGTCAAGACATATCCAGAACTTCTTGATATGGCTGGATTCATCCTGAACGACCGTCCATTTCAGCCCGATGAAAAGGCGCTAAATCAACTGACGGTAGAGGCGCGCGAAATGCTCTCTAGATTGACTTCGCGCCTGCGAGATGCTAGCTGGACGCAAGCCAATCTTGAGGATCTTCTCAAGGATTTCGCCGAAGCCGAAGATTTGAAACTCGGCAAGGTTGCACAACCGCTTCGCGCCGCTTTGACCGGTCGAACCATTTCACCAAGTGTGTTCGATGTCATGGTCATTCTCGGCCAGAAAGAATCCCTGTTGCGTCTTGAGGACGCCACCGGACACAACTGAAGGCCCGATGGCGCAACCGGTGCCGGGCATCGACCAGAAAGGTAAAGAACATCATGTCAGAAGGCACGGGACGCACCGCAAAAATCAGCTTTGACGGTAAAGGTTTCGATTTCCCCATGCGATCGCCCACACTGGGTCCGGATGTCGTGGATATTGGCAAACTTTATGGTCAGGCTGACGTCTTTACCTACGACCCTGGCTTCACATCTACGGCGGCTTGTGAAAGCGCTATTACCTATATTGATGGCGACAAAGGTGAGCTTCTTTACCGCGGCTATCCCATCGAACAACTGGCCGAGAAATCGCATTATCTGGAAGTCTGCTACCTGCTGCTCTATGGTGATCTGCCCTCTGCGGCCGAGCTTGAGGATTTTGAGGGGCGCGTGACGCGTCACACCATGCTGCACGAGCAGATGAGCTATTTCTTCCGAGGCTTCCGCCGCGACGCGCACCCGATGGCGATTGTCTGCGGTGTTGTTGGGGCAATGTCGGCCTTTTATCATGACAGCACCGATATTTCGGACCCCTGGCAGCGCGAGGTTGCAACCCTGCGCCTGATCGCCAAACTGCCGACCATCGTTGCCTGGGCTTATAAGTATCACGTAGGCCAGCCTTTTGTGTATCCGCGCAATGATCTGGATTATGCGGCGAACTTCCTGAATATGTGCTTCTCGGTCCCGGCTGAGGATTATGAGGTGAACCCGATCCTGTCGCGCGCAATGGACCGGATTTTCACCCTGCATGCAGATCACGAGCAGAACGCCTCGACCTCGACCGTTCGCTTGTCCGGCTCTTCCGGGGCGAACCCGTTTGCCTGTATTGCTGCTGGTGTGGCCTGTCTTTGGGGTCCGGCCCATGGCGGCGCGAACGAAGCCGCGCTGACCATGCTGCGCGAGATCGGCAGCGTGGACCGTATCCCCGAATATATCGACCGCGCCCGTGACAAGGCCGATCCGTTCCGCCTGATGGGCTTTGGCCACCGGGTCTACAAGAACTATGACCCCCGCGCCAAGGTGATGCAGGAAACCGCCAAAGAGGTTCTGGACCTTCTGGGGGTTGAGGACAATCCCACCCTGCAAGTCGCGCAGGAACTGGAAAAAATCGCCCTGAACGACCCGTATTTCGTTGAGAAAAAGCTCTATCCGAATGTCGACTTCTATTCCGGCATTATCCTTGATGCGATGGGATTCCCAACATCCATGTTCACGCCGATCTTTGCGCTGGCGCGCACCGTCGGCTGGATCGCACAGTGGAAAGAGATGATCGCCGATCCCAGCCAGAAAATCGGCCGTCCGCGCCAGCTTTATGTCGGCGCACCGCATCGCGACTATGTCGATGTCGAAGCACGCTAAGCAGCCATGAGCAAAAGCCTTGCGCGCGTCATTGCAGATGCAGAGGCGCGCGGTATCTCGATTGAGCCGGTTAAGCTGGAAACGGGCACCTTGACTGCCGCGCAGGCGGCGGAAGCGACGGGTACAACGGTTGCCCAGATCATCAAATCTGTTGTGCTTCGGGCCACTGACGATGCCGAACACGGGCTGTTTCTGACCGCCGGGCACAATCGGGTTGACCTTAAGAAAGCAGGTGATCTGTTTGGAAAAACTGTTGAAATGGGTGATGCCACCAGCATCCGCGAGGTCACCGGCTTTGCCATAGGCGGCGTCAGCCCCTTCGGACACAAGACCAGCCTGCGCACCTTTATGGAGCCAGCGATCCTAACCTTTGACGAGGTTTGGGCTGCTGCGGGGACCCCGCATCACGTGTTCCGGATCACACCTGACGTGTTACGTGATGCGCTTGACCCTGTGGTCGCGGACTTCTGCGAGGGCTGAAGGCCGTTCTTTACAACCTGCAAAGCCGCTTCTGGCCTTAACTGACAGCCCCGACCATGCCTTTATGTGCAAATCCAAAGCATTTACACAACGGCGCGGGCAGGCTTACCACCTAGGGTGTCTTACAACAGACCTGAGCGGCCAATAGCCTCCATTCTCGTACCGAAGTCCATGACGTAGAAGAAAGCTGAGCAATTGCTGTTTCGCCACCTTCACGGCGTCCATCGCCTGCTTGCGGGTGCGGATCAGGTCGCGCATGGCCTCCTGTTCTTCGTCTGGTGTCCAAATGGGTGTCAACTCGCCCGCACGCCAAAGTCGCGCCAACATCTCGGCGTCTCGCCGATCTGTTTTGACCCGGTCACCTGCTTTGCGAGGGATCATCGAGGGTGAAACGACCGCGCATTCAAAGCCAAGCTTCGTCAAAAGCCGGTACAGGCCATAGCCACATGGCCCGGTCTCATAGCAAAATGACGGAGTGTGTCCGTACTTGGTAAGCCTCTTCGTAAGACGTAGCACGGCATCTGCCGAATTGACGATGATTCCGTGAAATCTGATCTCGCCGCTACGACCATCTTCAGCAACGGCGACTGCAATCGTATCTTTGTGGACATCCAATCCTATATAAAGCGTTTTGTTCATTCATATTTCCTCCGTCGAACAATCCTATGTTCGTCGAGAAAACCACGAGCACGGCACCCGCCACAAAACGCTCATCTGGTCTAAGCGGCAGACGGTTATAGCAGCCCAAAGCTGCTGACGTTTATGGCTTAATCGCCTCTAGCACAGACCGCGCAGCCCGCGCGCCGGTACTTTCCCCGCCACGCCCCAGCATCCGCATGGCCTCAGCACACAGGCTTTTCTGTTCATGCCGGGCAGCCTGATCTTTGATAAGGCACTCCAACGCAGGCGCAATCTTTGATGCCTGACAATCGTCGAACAAGAATTCGGGGATCACCCGCGTCCCGGTCAGCAAACTAACCAGATTAGCCGCGTCGACCTTGACCAGCCGCTTGACCAAAGCTGCGGTCAAACGGTTAGCATCATAGGCGATGACCATCGGCGTGCCGACCGAGGCCAGTTCCAACGCGACGGTGCCCGAAGCCGCCAATGCGACATCAGCCGCCGCCATCGCCAGATGTTTCTGCGCAGCGTCATCGGTCAGGATAATCGGCGAAGGGGTTAGGTCACCGAACATCGCGTATATGGCCTCAAGACGAGGCTCCAGCGTTGGGATAACGATCCACACCGGCGCTGACAGGTGTGCCAGCACATCCCGAAACACCGGCCCCATGCGGGCCACTTCGCCACCGCGCGACCCGGGCAAGACACAAAGCAGCGTGTCGTCTGCCGCGATACCCTGCACTTCCCGCCACGCCGCAACGTCCTTGTCCGAAGGCACCGCAGCATGCGCCACGGGATGGCCAACGAAGTCGCAGCTCATGCCAGCCGCTTCCATATAGGGCGGTTCAAATGGCAGCAGGGCGAGAACGTGGTCGATGACCTTCGCCATCTTGGCCGCCCGCCCCGGACGCCACGCCCAAACCGATGGCGCGACATAGTGAATGGTTGGAGTATCGGGGGCGGTACGGCGCAGCTTCTTGGCCACGCGCAGGCAGAAATCCGGGCTGTCTATGGTGATCAGGGCGGCTGGGCGAGCGTCAATCGCAGCCTTCGCGGTCTGCGAGATATGGCGCAACAAGGTCGGCAGGCGCGGCAAAACCTCGGCCACGCCCATTACCGACAGGTCATCCATCGGGATCAGGCTATCCAGCCCCTCAGCCTGCATCAGCGGCCCGCCGATACCCATAAACTCGATATCCGGGTGCGCCGCGCGCAGCCCCGCCATCAGGTCAGCACCAAGACGGTCCCCCGATGCTTCGCCCGCTACGACAAACAGGCGCATCCGGCTCACGCTGGGCGGCCCCACAGAAACAGGCCAAGTTCATCTGCCTTGGCGATGGTCTCCTCCAGGCCAAGCACAAGAACCGCATTCGCCTGCACCGCCAGACCGCTTAGGCCAGCGGCATGGGCCAGTTCCACTGTCCGCAGTCCGATGGCCGGCAGATCGACGCGCCAGTCCTGTCCAGGCTTGGGCGCCTTCAGTAAAACCCCCTGCGCGCCTTCTGGGTCAGGGCGAAAACCGCCCGCACTGGTGGCAACGAATTCCAGCATCGCGTCGGTGCCCTGAATGCTCTCCAGTCCCAGGCAGATACCTTGTGCCACCACGGCCCCCTGCCCGGCATCGACCGCTCCGATGGCGGCAACCAGCTCGGCCGCACGGGCGGCGTCGTCGCGATCCTCATCCGTGGGCTGAACTTTGCCAAGAACACCCTCAGGCACCAAAAGCCCGGACAGGAGTTCATGCGCCCCGACCACATCCAGACCTTCTGCCTCAAAGATCTCTGAGACGGTTCTAAGCGCTGCATCATCCCCTGACCGCAGAGCCGAAAAAAGCTTTGGTGCAAGCCGAATGCCGGTCAGGTCAAATCGCAGCGGTGACAGGCGCGGTCGGCGCATGCCACCGGCAAAGGTGATCTTGTTGCAGCCCGCCTTTCGCAGGTCGGAAAACAACCGCCCCGGCTTTTCAAATACACCTTTGATAACCGGGTGATCCCCCAGCCAATCAAGCGTGGTTCCTTCGAATTGCACGACACGATAGGGCTGGGTCTGCCGCGCACGTTCCTCTGCAATCAGCCGGGGCAAATCGCCCTGCCCGGCAACAATTGCCAGCGGTGCCTGCGCTTTCGGAGCCTTTTCGGGATTTGGCATGGGTCAGGCGGGCGAGGTAAAGTGGCGGCCATCCTCGGCCTGAATGAAGCGGATGATATCCGCTATCAGCGGATTATCAGGGTATCGGGCCCCAATCTCGCCTATGCGCGACTTGAGCGTCTCATCGCCCGAGAACATTTCCGTAAACGCGTTACGCAGCTCATTGACCTGCGCCCGTTCCGCCCCGCGGCGTTTCAGGCCGACCAGGTTCAGGCCGACCAGATGCGCCCGCTCGCCCGCGGTTGTGCCATAAGGAATAACGTCTGCAACGATACCGGACATCCCGCCAATCATCGCACCAGTGCCAATACGGCAGAATTGCTGGATCCCGGAAAGGCCGCCAATGACGACATTGTCTTCCAGTGTCACATGCCCGGCCAGTGCCACGGAATTGGCGAGAACATTGCCATCGCCGACATGGCAATCATGGCCGACATGCACGCTCATCATGAAAAGGTTACCGTCGCCGACACTGGTCAGCCCGCCACCGCCTTCGGTGCCCGGGTTCATGGTAACATATTCGCGGATCCGGTTCCGCGCACCAATCGTCAGCCGGGTTCTTTCTCCGGCATACTTAAGGTCCTGCGGCGCATGCCCGATTGAGGCAAAGGGATAGATCTGGGTTTCGTCCCCAATCGTTGTGATGCCTTCGACAACGACATGTGACTTCAACTCAACCTCGGCACCCAGACACACCTCCGACCCGACAACGCAATAGGGGCCGATCCGGCATCCTTCGCCGATCTCGGCACCGCCCCCGATGATTGCTGTGGGGTGTATCTCGGCGCTGGATGCGATTGCCATGGCTCAGGCCTCTTCGTCTTTGGGGGGATCCTGGATCATCGCCGTAAACTCCGCCTCGGCGGCAACCTGTCCATCAACCTGGGCCTCACCCCAGAATTTCCAGACACGCCCCCGGCCCCGCAGAATTTTCACATGAAGCTCAACCTGATCACCAGGCATAACGACTTTTCTGAATTTGGTCTTTTCCAGCGACATGAAATAGACAAGCAATTCGTTGTCGACCATCTCAAGCGTGCGGATAACCAGAACCGAGGCGGTCTGCGCCATCGCCTCAACCAGCATAACGCCGGGCATAACCGGCTGCGCAGGAAAATGCCCTTCGAACAATTGTTCGTTGACGGTAACATTTTTGACCCCAACCGCAGCCTCGCCGGGTCGGATATTTAACACCTTGTCGATCATCAGGAACGGATAACGATGCGGGATCATCCGTTTGATTTTCAGGATATCTGCGTGCTCCAGTTCCGGATCCTGCTTGGTATAGCTCATTCCTGCCTCTGGTCTTCGTTTCTCTCTTCGTCAGGCGGCGGATCATCCGTCGTCGGCACCTGTCCGGCCCGATAGGCCTGATCAAGACGTTTAATCACCTCTTGCGTGATATTCAAATCCTGTCTGGCCACAAGAAGGGCGCGATGCTCCACAATAGCGGTTGCACCGGTTTCTTCCAAGATGCCGACAAGGATAGGGGTCACATTGTTGAAAAACATCTGACGTCGACGCTGGTTTTCCTGTTCCAGCGCGCGCCCCAATTGCTGCAACTCCGCCCGGGTAGCGATGACGCGGGCGTCAAACTCATCCGCAAGTTTTCTGAACTCTTCAGCCGGCAGCGTGGCGCGTTGTTCGGTCAGGCGCAGTTCTTCGGATTCAAAATTCGAATCTATCTCTCGCCCGCGTTGACGCAGTGCATCAATCCTGCTGGCCTCTTCCTCAAGAACCGACTTTCCATATTCGGATTGCTGAAGAACATTCTCCAACTCTACGGTTAGCAGGGGTTGGGCGAGCGCAGCACCAGGCAGCAGCAGAGCCACCGCCAGAAGAAACCTGCGCCACCCTGCCATCAGAACCGCGTATCAACCGTCAGGCGAAACCTTTCGAACACGTCCCCATCTTCCGAGACGATCGGGATGCCGTAGTTAAAGCGCAGTGGTCCGATGGCCGTTTCCCAGAAGATGCTGGCCCCAACCGAAGCGCGAAGATGCGGCGCATCGTCAATCGTGCCCGATGCACCGGCTGTGTCATAAAGCGACCAGATGGTTCCGACATCGGCAAAAAGACCGCCATAGATACCGTATTCCTCAGGCACACCGATAGGGAACGATGCCTCGAACTTGGCAACCGCATACATGTTGCCACCCAGCGAGTCGTTGACATCCTCAAGCCCTCCCCCGGAACATGCAGTGCATCGGTCACGAGGGCCAAGTCCGCCACGGGCAAAGCCGCGGAACGAGTCGCCACCTAGTGTAAAGCGCTCTGTCAGGCGGGTGTCTCCGGTGAACGAAACCAACGCACCGCCCTCAACCTCAGCCGACAGGATGACGTCTTCGTTGAAAAGGCTTGTATAAGCCCGTGCGCTCAATACCGATTTAGAGTACCCGCGATCTGCCAGCCCGGCAAAATCCTGATCAAATGTCAGGATAAAACCGGCAGTCGGATCAATCGGAGAGTTCCGTTTGTCCAGCGTGTATCTAAACCCAAGAGATGTGGTCAACAAATCGCCCTGCTCACGCAGAATGATAGGCGAGGTTGTGTCTGGGCTGGTATTTTTGATCCGGTCCTGAGATACCCGCGCGCGCACCTGCAATCGGCTGTCCTCGGTCAATGGGAACTCCAATCGCGGAGTAAAGCCGATATTGCGTGTCTTCACGCTGGATTCGCTGAGCGATGCCTCGCGGTAAAACAGGTTGAAGCCAAGGGCCAGATCCTGATCAAACAGTGCTGGTTCCGTAAAGCTGAAGGCAAAAGTGTTAATGTCCCTGCCCCGCGCCAGTTCCAAACTGACCGCCTGCCCACGCCCCAAAAAGTTACGCTCTGACAGCGATACCGTTCCGGCAATACCGTCCGAGGATGAGAATGCTGCACCGAAACTCAATGACCCGGTTGCGGCTTCTTCCAAGTCAACGGTAACCACAGCACGATCCGGCCCGCTACCTTCACGAACCCGCGTCTCGACACGGTCGAAAAGGCGCGACGCGCGGATGCGCCCTTCGGCCCGCCGGATTTCACGTGCATTAAAGGCATCCCCTTCGACCACACGGAACTGACGGCGGACCACCCGGTCTTGGGTCTGTCCGTTACCGCGAATGTCGATGCGCTCAATATAGACACGCGGGCCTTCGACGAGTTCGAACTCGATATCGACGGTTTGGTCATCGTTTTTGGTGATCCGCGGCACCACGTCGATAAACGCATAGCCCCGCTGCCCGGCCAGAAACGCCAGCCGTTCAATGACCCGCTCGACCCGTTTGGCGGAATAGACATCGCCGCGACGCAGATCAAGCTTGGCCTCAAATTCTGCGGGGTCCAGACCTGCAGCCAGTGTGCTGACAAACACCTCGCCATAGCGGTATTGCGGCCCTTCCTTGACCGAGAAGTTCAGGAAAAAACCGTTACGCTCACGCGCAATCTCGGCCGAGGCGGCCAGCACCTCAAAATCGATGTATCCCCGGTTCAGGTAGAATTCGCGCAGCTTCTGCTTGTCCAGTTCCAGGCGATCTTGATCATAGACATCGTTCTTGAACAGAAAGCTCAGCAACCCGGCCTGGCTGGTCTCGATCACGCGGCGCAAGCGGCGGTCAGAAAACCGTTCGTTGCCGACGAAACTGATGCGCTGCACCTCTGTGACCCGGCCTTCGAAAATCTCGTAGACAAGGTTCACCCGGTTGTCGGACAGCCGAATAATCACCGGCCGGACAGAGGCCGCAAAACGGCCCTGCGCGGCATAGGCATCAATGATCGCCTGCGCGTCCGCCTCGGCGGCAGCGCGGGAATAGGCGCGGCGCGGGCGAAGCGAGATCACCTGTGACAACTGATCATCCTTAAGCCGACTGTTGCCCTCAAAGTTGATGATATTAATCGTCGGGTTCTCGACCACGGTGATCACCAGACGGTTGCCGGATCGGGTAATCTTCACATCCTCAAAAAGCCCGGTATCGAAAAGACGTTGCAGCGCTTCGTTGATTTCCGCTGCGGAAACACGCTGCCCGGGGATGATTCCGGCGAAAACCCGGATCGTATCGGATTCGATTCTCTGGTTTCCAACCACCTCGACGCCGGAAAAGCTGCTGGTCTGTGCAGTGGCTTTTGGTGCCACCGGTGCCACGGCAAATAGCAGCGCAAAGCCAACAATACATATACATTGCGCCAGACGCGCACAAACCTTGCCAGCGGCCATAATACCCTCTCCCCGTCGGATGACCGGCTAGGAGCTAAACTGCTCCACCAGCCGGAGTAGATCGTTGTATGTGGCAAAAAGCATGAGCAGCACGACCATTGCAAGCCCAACCGGCATGATCATCTGCATCGCCTTCTCGGTCGGCGGCTTTCCGGTGATCGCTTCCCAGGTGAAGAAGCACAGATGACCACCATCCAGGATGGGCACCGGGAACAGGTTTACCAGGCCAACGGCGGTCGAGATGACGCCAACCAGGAAGATCAGTTCCGCGAAACCAAGTTTGGCTTGCTCGCCGGACAGCTGAGCAATTCCTAACGGGCCCTGCAGGTTCTTTGCACTTAGCCCGCCGGTAATAATGTGCCAGACCGCATTCAATGAACTGCGCGCCACGTCATAAACACGCCAGACACCGAACTTTATAGCATCAACGGGCGCCAGCCGTTCCATGACCGTGCTGTAAATAGAGCTTAGAGAAACACCAATCCGGTAGTTGGTGGCGAACGTACCATCCTCGGTCTCGTATTCGGTCGCCTTGGGTGCGACAGGAATGATCAGTTCTTCACCATCCCGCTGGATCGTGAGTTTCAACTCTTTGCCCTCAGATGCCTCAACTGCCGCCAGAAGCTGGCGAAACGCCACTACCTCCTCGCCATCAATCGCGGTGATCAGATCACCCCCTTGAATACCTGCTTTGCGGGCAGCGGTGAAAATCTCGGCCCGGCCCACCAAGGCTGGCATGACATAAGGGACCGTAAGGTTAAGTTCAGCGCCGTCGCGCAGGATCCGCATCTGCATCGGTGCGGGAACCTCCATCTCTGAGGCGGCCTCAAATACCGCCTGCATTGTGGCAACCTCCTTGCCATTTACCGACTGAATGATGTCCCCGGGTTCAAGTGGGTTTTCAACACCGGGTAACTCAAGAACCTCACCGATCAGCGGCTTTTCCGACCGCAGGCCAATGCTCATCGCCAGAACAGCAAATACAACTGCGGAGAGTATAAAATTCGCCACGGGGCCAGCGGCCACTGTCGCCATGCGCTTCCATATGGCGGAGCCATGGAAGGATTTCTTCAACGTCTCTTCGTCCATATCTGCCAGTTCTTCGGTATCGGCCCGGCTGGCCCCGTCTGCATCGCCCAGAAACTGCACCATGCCGCCGATGGGGATTGCCGCAACCTGCCATTTGGTGCCGCGCTTATCATAGGTAGAGGCCAATACAGGCCCCATCCCAATCGAGAACTTAACCGCATGGATGCCGCACCAGCGCCCGACCAGATAATGCCCCATCTCATGCACGAAAATCACGATGGACAGGACAAAAACGAACGCTATGCAATAAAACAGGAATGGCCCGATAAAGGGTATTGTGGAAAACAATTCAAACACGCTTACATCTCCTGCTTCATCGTCGCGCTATCAGGCTGCCAATTCAGTGCAATACGTCGCGCTTGCGCGTCTATATCAAGGATGGCGTCAAGTTGCAGCGCATCCCCGACAACGGACGTCTTTTCACCCAGAACTTCTAACACATCATTTACCAGATCGGCCATCTGCACGAACCCTATACTGTTGGCAAGGAACCGATCAAGCGCCGCTTCTTTTGCGGCATTGAACACGGCCCCGGCATAGCCGCCGATTTCGCAGGTCCGGCGCGCCAGCGCCAACGCAGGAAACCGTGCCTCGTCGGGGGCCTCGAACTCCAGCTTTGCGATGCTGGCAAGGTCCAGCCGCTCTACGGGCAAGGGCACACGCTCGGGGTAATTCAGGGCAAAGCCGATGGCGCCCCGCATATCAGGCGGTCCAACCTGGGCAATCAAGGAGCCGTCACGAAATCCGACCAGCGAATGGATGATCGATTGTGGATGCACCAGCACCTCGATCTGCGAGGGATCAACCTGAAAAAACTCTTTTGCCTCAATAACCTCCATCGCCTTGTTGAACATAGAGGCGCTGTCGATGGAAATGCGCTGCCCCATGTCCCACATCGGATGCGCAACCGCCTGTTCCGGCGTTGCATTGGCCATCTGCGCCGTCGTCCAGTTGCGAAATGGTCCGCCCGAGGCTGTCAGGATCAGCCGGTCGATATGGGCCGGGTCCTCTCCCCGCAAGGCCTGATAAAGCGCGCTGATTTCGCTGTCGACGGGCAGTAGGCGTGTGCCATGAGCGGCACAGACCTGATGCAGCAGAGGCCCTGCACAGACCAGACTTTCCTTATTGGCCAGCGCCAGCATCCTGGTATTGCGCGCCGCCGTCAGCCCGGGCTGCAGTCCGGCGGCCCCAACAATTGCGTTCATGCACCAATCGGTGGGCCGGGATGCGGCCTCCAACACCGCTTCTGGCCCCGCCTCAGCGACTACATTGCTGCCGGACAGGGCGTCACGCAGGTCACCTAAGCGTGCGGGATCGGCTGTCACGGCAACCTCTGCCCCGGCCTCGATGGCCTGTTTTGCCAGAAGCTCAATGTTGGAATGCCCGGTCAGCGCGACAACCTGAAGCTCCGCCCGCCTGCGCGCGATGAGGTCCAGCGTGTTAACCCCGATGGAGCCGGTAGAGCCAAAAACAGAAACGCGGCGCATGGGATTAGAAATAGAAGATGGTCAATAGGCCCATCATCACAAAGCCCGCCAACTGGCCATCCAACCGATCCAGAAGGCCACCATGCCCGGGGATAAGGTTAGAACTGTCTTTAACCCCGAAATAGCGTTTCAGAGCGCTTTCTGCCAGATCGCCGATTTGCGACGCGAAAGCGATGAAGAATGCGAGAGAGATCGTAAGGTACCATGCGTTCCAATCGGTCAGAAAGCCCGGCTCCCGCTCTGCCAGTGCCGGTTCGATCAAGCGTAAAAGTACGACAACAACAATCGCAGCCAGCCAACCACCTATTGCGCCGGACCAGGTTTTCTTTGGGCTGACGCGCGGCCACAGCTTGGGCCCACCGATAAAGCGGCCTGCGAAATAGGCCCCGATATCTGCAGCGGCAACCAGCGCGACAATCATGAAAATCGGCGTGATACCACCGGTGCGCAAGCGCATTGCCACCAATACGGCATATCCAAGGTAAATCAGGAAAGGTGCGGTCCAGATCGCACGCCTCTGATCCACCACAAACAGGGCAGCCACGGCAAATGCTGCCAGTATCAGAAGAACATTCACCCCAAATAGGTTCACACCGTGGAAGAAATACACGTAGAACGGCAATAGCCCGGCAAGGGCCGCCATGGCATAGAAGGCTTCACCGCGCGATCCGCCAACGCCAAAAACGATCCGTCGGTATTCCCAGACCAGCACGACAGACATGACCGACAGCATCGCGGCATAGGCGATGCCGCCCAACCAGATCAGAACCGCCGCCCCGCCTGCAAGAACAAGCGCGGAAATAACACGGGCGCCAAGGTCACCAAATTCACCGCTTTTGCCCGCGCTACTCATCCAGCAACGGCCCCGAACCGGCGCTCGCGCGTTGAATACCGCTCAACGCAGCCTGCCAGAACCTCAGCGGTGAAGTCCGGCCAGCAGATATCAAGAAACTCATATTCGGCGTAAGCGGCTTGCCACAAAAGAAAATTCGACACCCGCACTTCACCAGAGGTGCGCAGGACCAGATCGGGATCCGGGGTGCCCGCGGTGTCCAGATACCCGTCAACCGTGGCCTCGGTAATCGCATCCGGGTCCAGCGTGCCCTTGGCGACATCCGCCATCATAAGGCGGGTCGCGCGGATCACCTCGTCACGGCCGCCGTAGTCCAGCGCCACCGTCACCGTCAGCTGCTCGTTTTGCGCCGTAAGCTCTTCCAATTGCGACATCAGCACTTGCAGATCACGGCTTAGCCGATTCCGCATTCCGATAAACCGGACCCGAACCCCCGCCTCGAGCAGCTTGGTGCTTTCCTTGCGGATATAGCGCTGGAACAGTCGCATCAGGCCGCTGACCTCGACCTCGGAGCGTTTCCAGTTCTCTGTCGAAAACGCATAGAGCGTCAGATGCGTGATCCCCAGATCGGGTGAGGCCTTGATGGTTTCGCGCACCCGCTCAATGCCGGTCTTGTGACCGGCAAGCCGTGGCAGGCCACGACGCACGGCCCAGCGACCGTTTCCATCCATGATGATGGCGACATGTTGCGGTGTTTCGCGGCGGTGGAGGGCTCGGGTATTTGCCATGAATGCTTTGGGGACCTTGTTCAGACCTGCATGATTTCGGCTTGCTTGGTTTCAAGTGCCTCATCAACCCGCTTAATCATGCGGTCGGTCAGTTCCTGGATCTCGTCTTCCCAGATCTTCTGGTCATCCTCGCCCATACCGTCGGTTTTGGCCTTTTTCAACTGGTCCATGCCATCACGGCGCACATTTCGAATGGCGATGCGGGCCGTTTCGGCATATTGTCCGGCTACCTTACCCAGTTCACGGCGGCGTTCCTCGTTCAGGTCGGGGATCGGCAACCGCAGTATGGTGCCGTCCATTTGCGGGTTGATCCCGAGACCAGAATTGCGAATCGCCTTGTCCACGGCGTTGACCAGACCCTTGTCCCAAACGTTCACCAAGACCATACGCGGTTCCGGCACGTTGATGGTCGCACATTGGTTCAGCGGCATGGCCGAGCCATAAGCATCTACCATCACCGGATCCAGCATAGACGCCGACGCACGCCCGGTGCGCAGCGACGCAAATTCTGTCTTCAGCGCATTAAGCGCGCCATACATACGCTTTTCCAGCGCAGCTACATCAATGT
The DNA here is from genome assembly GCF_054457435.1 of Halovulum sp. GXIMD14793. Lineage (NCBI taxonomy): Bacteria > Pseudomonadati > Pseudomonadota > Alphaproteobacteria > Rhodobacterales > Paracoccaceae > Halovulum > Halovulum sp. GXIMD14793. Next base: position 43,222 of record NZ_JBTLNE010000003.1, read on the forward strand.
CTTCTACGGACATCTCATCCTCCAACAATTGCCCAAGCATAGCTCAAGCAGCAGATTTTTCCACGATTGTATATTTGCCCCTGCCCTGGATCACCCCGGCCATGCCTTTGGGCTCATCCAGCGAGAAAACGATGATCGGCAGATCATTCTCGCGCGCCAGCGCGATGGCGGACGCATCCATGACGCGCAGGTTCTTTTGCAGCACCTCATCATAGCTGATCCGCTCATAGCGAAGCGCATCCGGGTTGGTCTTGGGGTCGCTGTCATACACCCCATCCACCTGCGTTCCCTTGAAAATTGCCTCACAAGACATTTCCGAGGCCCGCAACGTAGCTGCTGTATCCGTTGTAAAATAAGGATTTCCGGTGCCTGCTGCAAAAATGCAAACGCGCCCTTTCTCAAGGTGGCGGACCGCGCGGCGGCGGATATAGGGCTCGCAAACCTGATCCATCGGGATGGCCGAGATCACGCGGGTAAAGACACCCAGCCCTTCCAGTGCAGACTGCATACCCAGCGCATTCATCACTGTGGCCAGCATCCCCATGTAATCAGCGGTGGTCCGCTCCATCCCCTGCGCACTGCCCTGCAATCCGCGAAAAATGTTGCCACCGCCGATGACCATGCAGACCTCGACCCCCATATCAACGACGCTTTTTATCTCGGAAGCGATTCGCTCAACAGTCGGAGGATGCAGCCCAAATCCCTGCGATCCCATCAAAGCTTCGCCCGAAATTTTCAGAAGAACCCGTTTATACTTGGTGTGCGGGACTTCCGATCGCTCAGGCATGCCGACTGCTCCTTTTGCTTTTGGCGCAAACTGCCGGAAAAGTGCTGAGTGTTCAACGTCGAATTGTCGGAATTTTGCCACGGAAAGGACGTGTTCCGTCTGTTGAATCCAAATTTGTGAAGTTCACCGGATTGCCCGAAGGGCAGCAACCGGGTTACCCATGGAAACCGAAACTTGTCTCGAAGACGGCCGCGTATTGAGTGGATGACAATGACCAAGAGGGTTCAGCGCATGCGATCTTTCGTTCCGATTACAGGATTTGCCGCAGGCCTCTTGATTCTGTTCGGACCCGATCCGCAAGCCTTGGCAGAGGTGGCACTGCGCTCGCTCGACGGCAAAGTATCGCTCAGCGGTGAGCTTATCGAAGTCACCGACGAGACCTTTACCCTGCAAACCGCCGCAGGGCAGCTGCGCCTGAACCGCAGCGACGTGAATTGCGAGGGCGAAGACTGCCCGCAAATTCCGATGGTCACCATTTTGGCTGACGCAAAAATCGGCGAACAGGTCTCAGTGGCTGATGCCGACGCGACATTTCAGATCGGCGGTACATTGGTTTCGTTTGAAGATCAGGTTTACGGCATCGAAACCGGGGTCGGCCGCCTGAATATCCCTGCCCTTGGTGCCACCTGCGATGGTCCCGGCTGCCCGCGTGAGGTCACGGTGCCCGAAAGCGAGGTGTCCGAGGCAGTGCTGGCCGCGCTGCGCGCCTATCAGGGAGACAGCACAGCGAATGCCACGACACCCGGCGGCGCCACCCTGCCAAAAGACCGCGCCGACAGCGGCACCCTGCCTGCGGAGCAGCCGGGCACGAAGACACCTGTCCAAGATGTCGCCACAGACCTGCCCCGGCTGACAGATGCCAGCGCCCCCGGCTTTGACGGTGTAAAAGAAACCGAGGCAGGGCGCGGCCCGCTGCTTAGCCGCCCCGAAGGTGATCCGGCCGCCGACGCCCCCAACCTGCCAACGGCGCAGAACACCGGAACGCGCACCGTCCTTGGTGGCGCCAGCGACGCACCAGATCCCGACCTTGGTGCGGCCTTGCGCATCGCGCTCGCCTCTCCGTCGGATCGTAATATCGTCTCGCCGCTGCTGATTGCCTTTGCCCGTTCTAGAGATGCGGAAATCAGTGCGGTCGGCAAGAATTTCCAGTTGGACAACGGCGATCTGATTGCTCTAGTGGGCGAAAAGGCCAGCGCAGATTTGATCCTGACCGGCGACCCCACCGCTGCGGCACAGAATCGTCGAACGACGCATCGGCTGCTGGGATATCAGTCGCATGTGGCGGTGGTCGCACCCGAAAATTCGCTGGATGCCATCAACCTGACCGATCTGCGCGATGTGCTGAGCGGCCGTTTGCGGGACTGGAGCCTGCTGGGCGACGACGATTCCGAGGTCGTGCTGCTGGCGCTGGAAGGCGATACCGGGGTCGCGGACAATGCTCACCAGACATTTGCCGATACCGATAGCCTGCTCAGCGCCCTGACAAGGGACCCGACCGCGCTTGCCGTCATCCCCACCGGCAGCTTCCCGGGCACCAAGCTGTTGCCGGTTCGCGAAAGCTGCGGCCTGCAGTGGCAGCCCGATCCGATCGCGGTGCAGACCGGCGAATATCCGATCAGCCGCAGCATCGGGCTTGGCCTGTCATCAAACGCCGGCGAACTGGCCAAAGCGTTTTTCGATTTTACCGGCACAGAGGCGGCGCGCGCACCGATCAAAGCCGCGGGTCTTGTCCCCGTGGACATTCTGCGCGCATCGCAGGCGGACCGTGCTGAGGCGTTAGAGAACGGTATCGACACACTTCGCGAGACGAATGCCCGCACCCAGATGCGCAGCCTGATTGATCTGATGCGCGGCACCGAACGTCTGTCGACAGTCTTCCGCTTCCGCAGCACGTCGTTGCGGCTTGATGATGTCTCGCGCACGGCTGTGCGTGACTTGCTGGACTATCTTGAGGCAGAGAACGCGACTGGGCGTCTCATGCTGGTCGGGTTCTCTGACAATGTCGGCGGCTATTCCGGCAATCTGCTGCAATCCCAGCGCCGCGCCTCGACCATCGCGGATATTCTGCGTCAGGCTGACACCAGCGGTGTCACCGAACGGCTGGATATCGTTGAACTGGGTATGAGCGAACTGGCCCCGATGGCCTGCAATCAGCAAGCCCTGGGCCGCGCCGTAAACCGCCGCGTTGAGGTCTGGCTGTCAAACTAACGCTTTTGCAAAGCTCGCGCTGAAACGACCCGCCTTATGTGATGCCAAACGGTAGTCGGGGTGCCGGAGCGGCGTATTTATTCAGACCGCTGTAGCAGATCCCAGCGATTGCCGAACGGGTCCTGAAACACCGCAACCTTGCCATAGCTTTCGGTTCGCGGCGCTTCTTCGAAAAGCACCCCCTCAGCCTGCATTGCGGCATGGTCGCGATCAAAGTCATCCGTCTCAAGAAAGAAGCCGACCCGCCCACCAGTCTGCGCCCCGATGGCGGCGCGCTGCTTTTCATCCACCGCGCGCGCCAGCAACAGGGCCGTCCCCTGCCCGCCTGGCGGCGCAACCACAACCCAGCGCTTGCCCGGTTGCGGTGTATCCTCGATCAGGTCAAAGCCCAGCGCGCCGCAATAGAATGCAATCGCCGGATCATAGTCTGGCACGACCAGTGCCACCAGCGCAACGGCCCGGCGCGCCATCAGTTCTTACCATATCCCAGCGGTTGCATGGCCGCGCGGATCTCATCAAGGATCGTCGGATCGTCTATAGTTGCGGGCATTTTGAACTCTTCACCATCCGCAATCTTGACCATTGTCGCGCGCAGGATCTTGCCCGAGCGGGTCTTAGGTAAGCGATCCACCACCACGGCGAGCTTGAACGCCGCAACCGGTCCGATCTGTTCACGCACCTCGGCGATCGCCTCTTTCACAATATCCTCATGCGGGCGCGTCACCCCATGGCTGATGCACAGAAAGCCCATTGGCAACTGGCCTTTCAACTCATCCGTCACCCCGATCACAGCGCATTCGGCAACATCCGGCAGGGTGGCCAGAACCGCCTCCATCGCACCGGTGGACAGACGGTGACCGGCGACGTTGATCACGTCATCCGTGCGCGCCATGATGTAGACATAGCCATCATCATCAATGATCCCCGCATCCCCGGTTTCGTAGTAGCCCGGAAAGGTTGTCAGATAGGATTTGCGGAACCGGTCCTCGGCCTGCCAAAGCGTCGATAGCGTACCCGGCGGCAGCGGCAGCTTTATCGCAATCGTGCCAAGCTTTCCCGCTGGCATCGGATGCCCGTCTTCGTCCAGCGCCACAACCTCGTAGCCCGGCATCGGCACGGTTGGCGAGCCGACCTTGACCGGCAGCAACTCCAACCCCACCGGATTGCCGACAATCGTGTATCCGGTTTCGGTCTGCCACCAGTGGTCGATCACCGGCACGCCAAATTTCTGCTTCGCCCATTCAATGGTGTCGGGGTCTGCCCGTTCGCCTGCAAGGAACAGCGTTTTCAGGCAACTGAGGTCATATTGACCAATGAACTCCCCCGCCGGATCAACCCGTTTGATCGCCCGGAACGCGGTTGGGGCAGTGAACAACGCCTTGACGTTATGCTCGGAAATCACGCGCCAGAAGGTCCCGGCATCCGGCGTGCCCACTGGCTTGCCCTCAAACACGATAGAGGTCGCCCCCTGGATCAGCGGCGCATAGCAGATATAGGAATGCCCTACGACCCAGCCAACGTCGGAGGCGGCCCAGAACACCTCTCCGGGTTGAATGTCATAGATGTTGTCCATGGTCCATTTCATCGCCACGGCATGGCCCGCATTGGGCCGCACGACGCCCTTGGGCTGGCCCGTGGTGCCAGAGGTATAAAGGATGTAAAGCGGATCATTACCGCCGACCGGAACGCAATCTGCAGGTTCCGCACCCTCGTGAAATGCGTGCCACTCATGATCACGGACGTCGATCAATGTGGCCTGTTCCTCAGGCCGTTGCAGGATAACGCAGAAATCGGGATTGTGGTGCGACTGGTCAATCGCATCATCCAGCAGTGGTTTGTATTCAACGATCCGCCCCGGCTCCACCCCGCAGGAGGCGGCGATAATCGCCTTGGGCGTCGCATCATCAATCCGCACGGCCAGCTCATGCGCGGCAAAACCGCCGAACACAACCGAGTGCACCGCTCCGATCCGCGCACAGGCCAACATCGCGACAATCGCCTCGGGCACCATCGGCATATAGATGATCACCCGGTCACCCTTGGTGACGCCGCGCGCGGCCAGCGCCCCGGCCAGCGTGGCGACCTGATCCTTTAACTCGGCATAGGTGGTGGTGCGTTTGTGATCGGTGATGGGGCTGTCATAGATCAGCGCGGCCTGATCCCCGCGCCCGGCGGCGACATGCCGGTCCACAGCGTTATAGCAGGTGTTCATCTGACCGTCGGGATACCACGCATAGATCGGCGCGCGGCTGTCATCCAGCGCACGGGTCGGCTTTTTCACCCAGTCGAGCGCCTCGGCCGCCTGCATCCAGAAACCTTCGGGATCGGCTTTCCAGGCGGCGTATTCTTCTTTGTATCCCATGTCTCTCCCTTTCGTTTTTGTCAGATCGCCGGTGGCACCTGAAAATGTATGTGGTCGTCATGCCGCGCTGCCCGGCAGCCCTGAAACCGCAGGCGCGGTCCCGCAACGCCCCAGGCCTCTGCCAAAGGCGGCTCTACGAACAGCTTCGACATGCGGGCTCTCCGTCAGCCAGCGCACCGCCTCGGCATTGCGCGGCGCATCAAGGGTCAGGTCCTGCCGGAAAAGCGGTTGGAGCCAAGCCAGGTCCCAGCGCATCGTCACAGCAACCGGCGGGCAGTCCACCCCCTCGCTATCAAAGGCAAAATACCCAAGCGGAGACCGCGTCACATCCCGAAGATATCCCCCCTCATCCCGATAGAAAAACGCCAAATCCACCTTTCGACCATCGTCATGGCTGAGATGCGGCAACAGGGGAAACCCATCCAGGAATGGGAAATTAGCGTCCAGAACAACAGTGCGCGTGCCCGGAAAGACCTGATCCAGATGCGCGGCCAATTCTTGCGCCACGGCGGCGGCCTCTGGCGTCGCATAATGCCGGTTGAGCAAGCAATAGATCGGCTTGACCTTCAGCACCGCCTCCTGCCCGACAAAGCATGGCAGAGCCTGCCGCCCGAAGGCCGGTGCGTTCCAGCTTGCCCCAACCCAAAGCGCGGCATAAGCGACCATAAACGTCCCCACTCGCCGCACCAGCCCGCGCTGCGTCACGACCGCCGCCAGCCAGGCAATCCCGCCGACCTGCGTCGTGATGGTCAGGGCGGCGATGATGATGATATGAGCGAGCAAGCGGATCATGGCGTCAAAACGGCTCCATCCCTGCACCGAGTGTGGCAACAAGCTGCGAAACGCCGGTGGCATCAGGGTGTTTGGCCAAGCCCGGAAAGCCTGCCCAGCGACAGGCAAAGCGCAGATACTCTGTGAAGGGCATCTCTATCGGCGCAAAGGCAAGAACAGGATCAGCATTCCACTGCGGCAGAAAAATCGTGTACCCGGCGCCACCACTGACATCTTCCTTGTGATAGTAATCCATAGAAAGCTCAATATCATAAGGGGGGTATATGCTGTCTTCTTCCGCTAGAACATCCCTCAAACGCTCAAGGTCTTTCCACCCCTCCAAACTCCACTCAAGATCGCGCGCCGGGCTTAGGAACAGCGCGTCCAGATATCCTGTAGATGCATCAAGACCAAGGTCGGGCTTCGTTTCCTGAAGTTTATAGCTCCAAACAAAATCAACCCCGCCAACCACGCGCCAGAAGGCCAGAAGGGATGCTGGAACCGGACACCCTGCGATGCTTTCAATAGCCTGAATAACGCTGTGATCTTTTGGGCCTGGTTGCGGTCGTAATTCCCCCATCAGAGGGTGCCAGCCGATCGCATCAAGCCGCTCAGAAATGAGATCAAGGTTATGACCCGCACGGCGCATGGTTTCGGTCGCAACGGCTGCAACCTCTTGTGCCAGATCGTCGCTTTGCGCTGGAAGCTCACGTATGAACTGCCAAACGGCCTGATGTTCTCCGCGCTGGTACCGCGTTAGCAGATCGCCCACCGGGAAGCTTTGAAACAACGGGCTGGGGAACCCCGCCTTTATCTTTTCCCTCAGGCCCGCCAGATCATCCATATTCAGCCACCGGTGTTCCGGCCAATGCCGCGATATTCAGCAACCCCCGCGCCGTAATAGATGGCGTGACGATATGGGCGGTGTTGCCCATGCCCATCAGGATCGGCCCAACCTCCAGCCCGTTGGCCAGCATGCGCAGGATGTTGCGCACGCCCGAAGCGGCATCAACATTGGCGAAGACCAATGCATTGGCCGCCCCCTGCATGCGAGAGTTGGGGAAGATGCGGGCACGCAATTCGGGGTCGAGGGCGGCGTCGGAATGCATCTCTCCTTCATAGGAGAAATCGCGCGGCTCACTGTCGAGAATGGCCATGGCCGCACGCATCCGCTGCGCGCTTTCGGTGTTAAGGTTCCCGAATTGGGAGTGCGAACACAGCGCGATATTCGGCTCCAGCCCAAAGCGGCGGATATGGCGGGCTGTCGCGCAAACTGTCTCGGCCAGTTGTTCCGGTGTCGGGTCGGGATGGACCTGGGTGTCCGCGATAAAGAGCGGCCCGGTTTCCTGTATCATCAGGCTGAGCGCACCAACGGGATGCAGGGTGTCACTGCCCAGCACATGCTGCACGTAGTTAAGATGCCAGAGATACTGCCCGAATGTTCCGCAGACCAGACTATCGGCATCACCGCGATGCACCGCCACAGCCGCAATTGCCGTGGTATTGGTACGCAGGATGGCACGGGCCAAATCCGGCGTCACGCCGCGGCGTTCCATCAGGCGGTGATAGGTTTCCCAGTAATCCCGGTAGCGCGGGTCGTTTTCGGGGTTCACAAGATCGAAGTCCTTACCGGGCCGGATCGGCAAACCCGTCCGCTCCAGCCGGGCCTCTACCACGTCGGGTCGGCCAATCAGGATCGGGGTGTCGACACTTTCGTCGATCATGGCATGGGCGGCACGCAGAACACGCTCATCCTCGCCCTCAGCAAAGATGACGCGCCGGGTGGCGGAACGCGCCGCATCAAACACCCGCCGCATAATCAGGGCCGAGCGGAAGACTGAGGTATCAAGATGCTGCTTATACGCCTCCACATCCGCAAGCGGGCGGGCCGCCACACCGCTGTCGGTTGCCGCCTTAGCCACCGCGCTGGCCACCACGGCCAACAGGCGCGGGTCAAAAGGTTTGGGGATCAGATACTCTGCCCCGAACACCATTTTCTCACCACGATAGGCCGCGGCCGCCTCTGCGCTAGAGGATGCCCGGGCCAGCGCGGCAATCCCCTCCACACAAGCGATCTGCATGGCATCATTGATCTGGGTCGCGCCGACATCCAGCGCCCCGCGAAAGATGAAAGGAAAGCACAAGACATTGTTGACCTGATTGGGGTAATCCGAGCGCCCGGTGGCGATGATCGCGTCAGGCGCGACGCTTCGCACCTCCTCGGGAAGGATCTCCGGCGTCGGATTGGCCAATGCAAAAATGATCGGCTTATCGGTCATTTTTGCCACCATTTCAGGTGTCAGCACGCGCGGGCCAGACAGGCCCAGGAACAAGTCGGCCCCTTCGATCACATCGTCCAGACTGCGCGGCCCGCCAGGTTGGGCGTAGTCTGCCTTTTGCGGCGTCATCTCTTCGGTTCGGCCCTCATGAACCAGCCCGGCAATGTCGCACAGGTAAACGTTTTCGCGCTTTACCCCCAGTTTCAGCAGCATGTTCAGACAGGCAATGCCTGCCGCCCCGCCGCCGGTGGAGACGATCTTGATATCGTCAAACGACTTGCCGACCACGCGCAGCGCATTCGTGGCCGCAGCGCCCACAACAATCGCCGTCCCGTGCTGATCATCATGGAACACAGGGATATTCATCCGTTCCTGACACAGCTTTTCAACGATAAAGCAATCGGGGGCCTTGATATCTTCAAGATTGATTGCACCGAAACTGGGTTCCAGCGTGGTGATGATATCGGCCAGCTTTTCGGGATCGGTCTCGTCGATCTCAATATCAAAGCAATCGACATTGGCGAATTTCTTGAACAGAACCGCCTTGCCTTCCATCACCGGTTTGGAGGCCAACGCGCCGATATTGCCCAGCCCCAGCACCGCCGATCCGTTGGAGACCACCGCAACCAGATTGCCGCGCGCCGTATAATCTGCGACCGTTGCGGGGTCGTTCTTGATCTCAATACACGCCTCTGCCACGCCGGGGGAATAGGCCCGCGCCAGATCGCGCCCATTGGCCAGCGGCTTGGTTGCGCGGATCTCCAGCTTACCGGGGCGTGGCAAGCGATGGTAATCCAGGGCAGAGCGGACGTTCGGCGCATCCTTGCGATCAGTCATGAGTATATTCCCTTGGTCAATTGGTCGCAGGTGTGGCAGGTTGAAACCAAGCCAATACCCCCCATTTCGGCCCTAACGTCAACCAGCATAGCGGGAGCATAACGGTGAGCATCATCAGGGCATTTTTCAAACATGAAGCGGCAGGTGGCATCATTCTGATGATCGCCGCAGTCACCGCCCTGATCGTATATAATTCGCCGCTTGCGGGCTGGTATGATGCGACGCTGAACTCGACCCTGTCGATCCTGATCAATGGCGAAGGGCTGCAAAAGCCGCTGATCCTGTGGATCAATGACGGTCTGATGGCGATCTTTTTCTTCCTGATCGGGCTGGAGCTGAAAAAGGAGTTGCTGGAAGGTAAGCTTAAAAATCCGCGCGATGTCATCCTGCCCGGTCTGGCGGCCGTCGGCGGCATGGCGGTTCCGGCGCTTATCTATGCGGCGTTCAATTGGGATGATCCGGTGGCTATCGGCGGTTGGGCCATCCCAGCGGCGACCGATATCGCCTTTGCCCTTGGTGTACTGGCCCTGCTTGGCCCCCGCGTTCATCCGGCATTGAAAGTGTTTCTGCTGACCCTCGCCATTCTGGACGATATGGGCGCAATCCTTGTTATTGCGCTGTTTTACACCGCAGAACTGAAAGCCGGGTACCTGCTGGCGGGCCTGATCCCGCTGACCCTGATGCTGATCCTGAACCTGCGCCGGGTTCATAGGGTAACGCCAATCCTTGCACTCGGCGTTGTGCTGTGGGTGCTGGTGCTGAAATCCGGTGTCCATGCGACACTGGCCGGTGTTGTGACGGCGTTTCTGATCCCGCTCAAGGATGTCTGGGGCAAATCCCCACTGCATTCGCTTGAGCATGCGCTGACACCTTACGTCAATTTCCTGATCCTGCCGATCTTTGCCTTTGCAAATGCCGGTCTGGCGCTGACTGGCCTGTCGCTGGCGGATTTGTTTGCACCCGTACCGCTGGGCATCGCTGCAGGGCTGTTCTTTGGCAAGCAGATCGGTGTCTTTGGTTTTACCTGGGTGGCAGTCAAGCTGGGCATTGCCAAGCTGCCGCAGGGGGTCAGCTGGGTTCATATCTATGGTTTGGCCTGTTTGGCAGGCATCGGCTTTACCATGTCGCTGTTTATCGGCGGGCTGAGCTTTGACTCGCCTGATCTGGCCGCAGATGTGCGCCTTGGCGTGTTGTTCGGCTCGACCCTTTCGGCAATCCTTGGGTATGTCCTTCTGCGCCGGGCGCGTGATGCCCGGCTGGAAGAAATTGACGTACAGGAGGCCGCACGGGCGGACTAAGTCACGTGTGCTACACATCGGACTGATGTGCCGTCTTAGCCCGAGGCATATAGTTGGTGTCCCGCAGCTCGGTCAGACGTGCTTTGCCGCATAAAGCCATAAACAACTGGTAGGGAAGCAAGCGAATTTCTGACCAGCCGCGGCGCAGGCGATACCGCAGTGTGCGCTGCTTGCGAAGTTCTTTCATCGGGATGTCTGAGATAAACTCGGTCCGCCTTTGCTCTGCAATGGCGGGCTGCATCATGCCTAAACCTGTCCTCCATGCGAAGTCCGAGATACTGGCGTTAAACAGGAAATGATCGACCGGAAAGTTACTATCTTCGGCGATGTCCAGTGCGCGCTGTGCAGCGGCACGGGTAATGAGGTAAGTTCCGGTCCCACCTGAGCGGGAGTAAAGACGATGCACCCTGTTTGGACATTCAGGAACGCCCCATGATCTGCGGCTGAAAAGTTTTTTGCTTTTCCGGGTACTGAACCGCTCCATCTGAAGAACGCCAAGCCAATCAGGGATCCAGTCCGCCCTTGCCACAATAGCGGCAAGGGCCGGATCAAGCCAGACGTCATCCTCTACCACGACAGCCGCAAGCTGATCGCTGTCCACAAGCCGTTTCCAGATCGAAATATGCGACAGAAAGCAGCCTTTCGCGGCATTGCTGACAAACACGATCGGATCAGCCGCCGGGATTTGCTCAGCCAGGTCTTCGTCAGACATCTGGCTGGCATCGACAGCAGACACCCGGGTCCAGGACACACCCATCTCGTCCAACATGTCTGACACCGCTGCCAGCCGATCCGTGCGACGATCAAGATTAATTACAAAAACCGGAATGTCCTGAGATTTCATAAGCTGTCCACGCTAACCGAAGATGTACCGATACTCATCACGCCTTCGCCGCGCGGATCAGCTCCAGAATATCTGCTGCCGCCTCCGGGATGTTGGTGCCCGGCCCAAAGATCGCCTTGACCCCCGCCGTTCGCAGAAAGTCGTAGTCCTGCTGCGGAATGACGCCACCGCAAATCACCAGAATATCCTCAGCCCCTTGCGCCTTCAGCGCGTCTATCAATTTCGGGGCCAGGGTTTTGTGCCCCGCCGCCTGAGACGAAATCCCCACCACATGCACATCATTGTCGATCGCGTCCTGAGCGGCCTCATCCGGGGTCTGAAACAACGGGCCGACATCAACGTCAAAGCCGATATCGGCAAAGGCTGTGGCGATGACCTTAGCCCCGCGGTCGTGCCCGTCCTGCCCCATCTTGACCACCAGCATGCGCGGACGGCGGCCTTGTTCGGTTTCAAAGGCCTCAACGTCCTTCTGGATCGCAGCAAAGCCTTCATCGCCCTCATAGGCCGCACCATAGACACCGGCGAGGGTTTTGACCTCGGCCCTGTGCCGACCAAATGCCTTTTCCATTGCCATAGAAATCTCCCCAACCGTGGCACGCGCGCGGGCGGCATCGACAGCCAGCGCCAGCATGTTGCCATCCGCTTTTGCGCCCTCTTCCAGTGCTTGCAGGGCCGCATCACAAACCGCCTGATCCCGGCCGGCCTTGATCTGCTCCAGCCGTTCAATCTGGCTGGCCCGTACTGCGACATTGTCCACATCCAGAATGTCGATCGGATCTTCCTTGTCCAAACGGTATTTGTTGACCCCGACGATCACCTCTTCGCCCCGGTCGATGCGCGCCTGCTTCTGCGCGGCTGCTTCCTCGATCCGCAGCTTTGGCATACCGGACCCCACCGCCTTGGTCATGCCGCCCATCGCGTCGACCTCTTCGATGATCTTCCAGGCGGCGTCTGCCAGTTCATCGGTCAAAGCCTCGACGTAATAACTGCCCGCAAGCGGGTCGACGGTTTTGGTCACGCCGGTTTCATGCTGCAAGATCAACTGCGTGTTTCGCGCGATCCGGGCCGAGGTTTCCGCAGGCAAAGCAATAGCTTCATCGAAAGAGTTCGTGTGCAATGACTGCGTCCCACCCAGCACGGCGGCCAGCGCCTCATAGGCTGTGCGCACGACATTGTTCATCGGGTCCTGCTCTTGCAAGCTGACGCCGGAGGTCTGGCAATGCGTCCGCAGCATTTTTGAGCGCGGGTCTTTCGCCCCAAACTCATCCATGATCCGCGCCCAAAGAACGCGCGCGGCGCGCAGCTTGGCGGCCTCCATGAAAAAGTTCATTCCGATGGCGAAAAAGAAGGACAGACGCCCGGCAAATTGGTCGACATCCATGCCACGGTCCAACGCCGCTTTGACGTATTCCTTGCCGTCGGCCAGCGTGAAGGCCAATTCCTGCACCAGCGTCGCCCCCGCCTCCTGCATGTGATAGCCGGAGATCGAGATAGAGTTGAATTTCGGCATTTCTTTTGCCGTATATTCAATGATATCCGCGACGATCCGCATCGAGGCTTCGGGCGGATAGATATAGGTATTGCGGACCATAAACTCCTTCAGAACGTCGTTCTGAATGGTCCCCGAAAGGGCTGCACGGTCTACGCCCTGCTCCTCTCCTGCTACGATAAAGCTGGCCAGCACCGGGATCACCGCGCCGTTCATGGTCATGGAAACGGAGATTTTTTCCAGCGGGATGCCATCGAACAGGATTTTCATATCCTCAACGCTATCAATCGCGACCCCGGCCTTGCCGACATCCCCCTCGACCCGGGGGTGGTCACTGTCATAGCCCCGGTGCGTCGCCAGATCGAAGGCGACCGAGACGCCCTGCTGCCCCGCATCCAGCGCCTTGCGATAGAACGCGTTGGATTCCTCAGCCGTCGAGAACCCCGCATACTGGCGGATCGTCCAGGGCCGCCCAGTATACATCGTGGCGCGCGGCCCACGGCGGAACGGTTCAACGCCCGGGATATTGGTGTCATTGCCCAGATAGACCGGCTCCACCGCGATCCCTTCCGGCGTCTGCCAAACCAGACTGGCCGGGTCACGGCCCTTCAGTTCCTTTTGCGCCAGTTCATTCCAGCGGGTCTTTGCATCACTCATGCCGGGTCCTCCGTCTGAGGGGTGTTCACTAAATCAAGGGCTGCACCGGTTGGCAGCTGGTTTGCTAAATCGCGTAGCTTTTGGTTCAGCATCGGCACATCTTCCTTACGCAGCGCATAGAAGCTGACAGTCTTGCCCCCCTGATACCCACCGGGCGTCAGTAACCGCAGTTTTGCAATCCGAATTGCCTGTGACGCGGGCGGTGCGGGCATCCAGTCATCATAGATCATCATCAGGCGCACATCATGGTGCTGCAGCAGGAGATCTGCCCATCCCGGTGCCGGCTCGCTGGTTCGCAGACGCAACGCCTCACGCGACGCAAGGCCCCAGAGGTCCAACACATAAACCGGGTTGGCCCAACTGACCCGTCCGATATCGTTGACCGCCACGGGTAGTCCAAGCTCATCCGCAAAACGGGCCATCTGCGCTTGCTGCAAATGCTGCGCCTGGCTGGCAAACTGGGCACGCCCCGTCAGACTTGGTAAGTAGGCGACGCAAAGCACCAGCCCACAAGCAAAAAAGTCTACAAACGCCACTTTTCGAAGACCAGAACCGGCTTGGGTAGCAAGATAAAGACACCCGACAATGCTTGCCGCGATAATATAGTTTTCATATCGCGCGCCCCATCCAAACTTAGCAAACAGAAGATGCGCAATAGCAGAGGCTGCAATGACAAGGGCAAATACCTTATGACTGCGGTTTGATTGGAATACCAGTAATACCAGCAGCAAACAGACGGCTGCCAAAACCATTCCCGGTATCCACTGCAAATTTCCCCAGAAATGCTGCAGTATATTGTTATTGTCCATCTTTGCCATGACCGAATTCGGCAGCGGCCCAATCCCATGCGCCGTCAAGAACCAAACAAACCCTGCAACCGGCATCGCAGCGGCAAACATCAACAGCACCCCAGCCCGCATCTGTCCCAACAACACAAGCCCGCCAGCACTGGCCAGTGACAGCGCCAACCCTTCAAACCGCAACACAGGGGCCAGAATACAGCCCAGTACAAGCGCTGCGCCGATCCCATCGCCTTGCAGAAACCTGATCCAGCCCAGAACAATTGCCAATGATGCGGTGGTATGCAGCGCATTCTCCATACCGGTAAAGCCCACGGCGCCGATATGCAGCGCAATCCCAGCAAAAGCGGCTAACAGAACCGCACGACCACCATTTAGCATCTGCTGAAGACCAGCCCGCAACAGGCACTCTGCCAGCAGCAGACCAGATATCGTCACTGCGATAGCATTCCAAAGCAAAGGTAATAGTCGCTGAGCTTCGGTATCAGGGAATGGCATCAGCAGCAGCGGATAAAGCGCAGAAGACGCCGCGGACGCCAGATCACCGGAGTTTATTCCATAACCGCCGCGGGCCATCTCTGACGCCATTGCCATGTGGATATAGACATCATCCAGCGGATATTCGAACAACCCTGCGCGATAGAGTGCTAGCAATTGGATTGCCACAAACATCCCCAACGTTCCCGCCAGAGCCGCCAAGCGGATCGCCCTTGCCGACGCCTGAGCCCCTGGTATTTGTGCTGTAGTACTCATCCCCGAACCTTCTTTTGTGGAAACCGCAAAGTCATCTCGCATCCTGACGAATCCTGCCTATATTCAGGAGGAAAGGAGAATTCAGTGCGCCATATCCTTGCCGGTTTGATCTTTGCAATGTCCCTGCCTGCCCTGGCGGCGGACACCCCCCTGCCAACCCCGGAAGACATGGTCTGGGTTGCGCGCCCGGTGCTGATCTTTGCCGATACCGAAGCCGACCCCCGGGTGGCGCGCCAATTGCAAATGCTTGAGGCCGAGGAGGACGAACTGAAAGACCGCGATGTGGTGATCATTGTGGACACCGACCCGGCCGAAAAATCTGCCTTTCGCCAGAAAATCCGTCCGCGCGACTTTCGCTTTGTGCTGATCGATAAGGACGGCAAGATCGTGTATCGCAAACCCGATCCGGTATCGTCGCGAGAGTTGATCCGCCTGATTGACCGCCTGCCATCCCGCAAGCTGGACCTGGGCCGGCAATAGGGCTGTACTTGAAAAAACCAGCCGTTTCCCGTATATTCAGACGTGTAAGCAAAAATGGGTGGTAGATATGACTGCACCAACAAACCCTAGGCCTCCTCTGGGCCGGACCGGACCGGATCCGTTCTACTAGGACTGTAGGCATCGCCGATAGTTCTGGTCAGAGCGGTGATGGCATCCTGCCCCAACTTTTTCCCTTCGATTTTCATACGCATGTAATCGTGCAGCATCTTTTTGCGACGACTGCTGTCCAGTTCGGCAAAGCGGTCGCTGCGCAAATCTGTTGCCATCAATGCGATGGAAACAGCCTGGTTGTAGTAAAGGATCACCGGCTCGACGGTTTCCGTCGGCAGCAGGTGAATTTCGCTTAGCAGGGCCTGATAGACAGTGTCGTGCTTTTCATGCGGGATAAACGGCAGATACGGGTCATCCTCTGTCTCGGCATCGAAACGGGCCATGCCCCGCTCCAGCGATCCCTCAAGGTCACTGTTCTGTGGTGCCTCGACCAGTGCTTTGATCTCGGCCCGCAATGCCTTCTGCACGTCCATCTCTTTGTCGCGCCGCTCATCGCGATAGCGTTCACGCTCCAGCCGATAGCTGATCAGCCAGCCGGTGGCGACAACGATGGCACCGATAAGGGCAGCAATGATGCGTTCATCCATGAGCAGCCTCCTGTTGGTCGGACATCTCGACGAAGGTCACATTCGTCAGGTGACTGTTGCGCAGCGCAGTCAGATCTTCAACATAGCATCTACTAAGTTCGCTGACCTCAGCCGGGGACCAGGGGGTGAAGGGGCGATTTTGCACCCGTCGGCTTCGCTGCACCACCCGTCGGCGCAGACCACGGCCCAGATGCGGCGGGATCCAGCGCAAGATCGCAATCGCCTGGGGCGAAATCGAGGCATTGCTCCGCCGGTCCCTATAGCCTGCCAGACGAATGCGCGGCAAACCTGTGACCGCGCCAAGAACCTTTTGCAGACGGCCACGCTGCCCGACACTCTCATCAAAATCCCAGATCCGAAACTCCGCTTGCGGAAAAGCGATGGCCAGCCGCTCCACCAGATGCGGCCAGCGCATGACATCTGCCTGCAACCGGTGTTTATAGGCAGCAAAGCCCCGTAACGGACGGCGCAAGACCACCTGCGCATAGATCGAGGCCCAGAACGGGGCATAGTTGCGCAAGGACAGGCAGATCGTCAGCGTATCATGCGGCACATCAGCCACCACCTGCTTCAGGTTGTCGATGGCAGCGGGATAAAACTGTCCCTTTGTCAGCAAATGAAGCATCGCGCCCAGCAGGTTTTCCTCGGAATAGACGACGATTTGCGGCTTCACCTCAGCGATGCGGGCCACCATCTGCGCATGTGTTTGCGCAACGTCCTCCCGCGATAGCCGGTCCGACTGCGGTCGGATTTCTGCCGGGCCGAAATAAAGGATCGAGTGATCGGTCAGCAGATCGTCCCGAATTTCCGACAACGCCCGCTGGATGCGGGTAGTTCCGGTCCGGTGCGCGCCGATATGCAGCCTTAGGTCCATTCCCTTGCCTATTCGAACTCCATGATCACGTCATCAACGGCCAGACTATCACCGGCGGCTGCGTTGATCTTGCTGACAACGGCGCGCTTTTCGGCGCGAAGGACGTTTTCCATCTTCATGGCCTCAACGGTACAAAGCACCTGTCCATCCTCGACGGTATCGCCCTCAGCGACAGCTAATGAAACGACAAGCCCCGGCATCGGGCAAAGCAGCAGTTTCGATGTATCAGGCGGCAGCTTTTCCGGCATCAGCGCCAGCAGATCGGCCTGGCGTGGTGTCAGCACCTGCACTTTCAAATCCGCGCCGCGATAACGCAGCTGCGCGCCGCCGGGGGTAAAGGTGGTCTTGACCACCATCGGCGCCCCATTGATCGTTCCTTTGCTCAGGGTCTGCCCTGGCATCCAGTCCGACGCTACGTCATACTGGTCATCCCCCAGCAGCACGCTGGTCTTGCCGTTATGCTCCCCTATCTTGACGTCATAGCGCTGACCGCCCAGCATCACGGCCCAGTCAGGCCCTACCTTGCGCTGGTGATGCGGCATCGCGCCTGAAATCTGTGCCGCGCGCTCCTCAACCCGCATTTTCAGCGCTGCGGCCCCTGCAACCAGACGGCGCAATTCACTTTCAGGCAGGTCAACACCGCCGAAGCCTTCGGGATATTCCTGCTCAATGAACGCGGTGGTGATGTCGCCTGAGACGAATTTCGGATGGTCCATCACGGCAGACAGGAAGGGAATGTTATGACCGATCCCTTCAATTTCAAAAGAATCCAGTGCGACCCGCATCTCCTCAATCGCGGTCGAGCGATCCGGTGCCCAGGTGCATAGCTTGGCGATCATCGGATCGTAGAACATGCTGATCTCGCCGCCTTCATAGACGCCGGTATCGTTGCGCACGACATGGGCTTCGCTGGTCACCTCCTCAGGCGGGCGATAGCGGGTCAGCCGCCCGATAGAGGGCAGGAAGTTGCGATACGGATCCTCGGCATAAAGACGGCTTTCCATGGCCCAGCCGGTCAGTTTCACGTCATCCTGGGCCAGGGGCAGCTTTTCGCCCGCGGCAACACGGATCATCTGTTCGACCAGATCAATGCCGGTGATCAACTCGGTCACCGGGTGTTCGACCTGCAACCGGGTGTTCATCTCAAGGAAATAGAAATTGCGGTCACCATCGACGATGAATTCGACCGTCCCGGCACTGCAATAATCCACCGCCTTGGACAGCGCCACCGCCTGTTCGCCCATCGCCTTGCGGGTGGCCTCATCCAGAAACGGGCTGGGGGCCTCTTCGATGACTTTCTGGTTGCGCCGCTGGATAGAGCATTCACGCTCCCCCAGATAGATCACATTGCCATGCTGATCGCCGAGGACCTGAATTTCGATATGGCGGGGCGAGGTGACGAATTTCTCGATAAAGATCCGGTCATCGCCAAAGCTGGCCTTGGCTTCGTTCTTTGAGGATTGGAACCCCTCGCGCGTTTCCTGCTCGTTCCAGGCGATGCGCATCCCCTTGCCGCCACCGCCCGCGCTGGCCTTGATCATCACCGGATAGCCGACTTCACCCGCAATCTTAACGGCCTCATCCGCATCCGCGATCAGACCCATATAGCCGGGGACCGTCGAAACCCCGGCCTCTGCCGCCAGTTTCTTGGAGGTGATCTTGTCGCCCATCGCCTCAATCGCGCCGACCGGTGGGCCGATAAAGGCGACACCTTCCTTGGCCAGCGCCTCGGCAAATTCTGCCCGCTCGGACAAAAAGCCATAGCCTGGATGCACAGCCTCTGCCCCGGTCTGGCGAATGGTGTTTATGATCTTGTCGATAACGATATAGCTTTCCGCTGCGGGCGGCGGGCCGATATGGACCGCTTCATCGGCCATCTTCACATGCAGCGCATTGCGATCCGCATCGGAATAAACCGCAACGGTGGCGATACCCATCTTGCGGGCGGTCTTGATGACGCGGCAGGCGATCTCGCCCCGATTGGCAATCAGGATCTTTTTGAACATGAACGGACCTCCGTAACCGCACGGAAAGACATCAAAAAACCGCCCGGACGCACGGCCCGGGCGGCTGAATTTGATTTCAGATGGTTCAGTCGGTCAGCACTTGGACGGGTAGCGCTGACAAAAGAGCACATTGGCCCCTGCACCGACGACGGCGCCTGTAGCGACATCGCCATCCAGAATGACCGCCGTACCCGCACCAGCGCCCGCACCGATAAGCGCCTGTTCTCCGATTGTGTCGCCACAGCTGGCAAGCGCCAGAAGGGCTGCGAACGACAGAGACGTAGTTTTGAACATTTTAGGTCTCCTTTGCCTGTGTTCCTCAATAGAGTGGATTCTACAGGCAAAATCGCATGATCACGAGAGGTTTCATCAACCTGGTCGGCGGATTTCTGCTGGGTTTGCAACATGTTTGACATCATCCCGTGACCTTAATGACGTCTGGAAAGCTGGCGCGGGCCACATCTGGATCGATTTGCAGCAGGGCATCATAGCTTTCCGGATCGAAAGGATCCTCCGCCGCAACCACCTCGCGCCCGAACAGCCAGGACAGCCGCCCGGCATCCAAATTCCCACGTTCAAAGGGTTCAGCGCCGAAATGCGTCCACAAAGCTTCCATAAACGCGGTATCCGCGGCCCGGTCAGCAGGTCGGCGGTCAGCGTGCCGCGCCCGTTCGGTCAGCTTAGTCGGCGTCCCCTTGGCGGGCCGTCGCAATGTGAACTGGAAATCTGTGCCGGTCAGACGGCTGGGGAACCTGCGGTGCTTTAGCATGGCACCGCTCCGACATCAGGGTTCAGCCGGAAAACGGATCGGCGATAAAAAACCGCCGATCCGGGAAACCAGGTATTAGTACTTACCGGTGAATACAGGCTCCGGCGTGGGTGCTGGTGCGGGTGCCGGCTCTTCCTGCTGTGCACAGGCGGATACGGCCAGAGCGGCTGCGATAGCAGCGATTTTGAGTGTGGTCGACATTCCTCGATCCTTTCACGGATTTTGTTTGTTCCTACGCTCCCCCCTCGTGGGTAGGCGCGAGTCCAGACCCTATCGCGGAAATCGCGAATTGCAATGCACTGCAACAGTTTACAGCGAAAAACGGCAAAACCTGCGGCAAAACGGCCAAAAAAACTGCGGGCGCAGGGGGAAACGAGCAGCGTCATAGCGGGATATTGTCGTGTTTCTTCCAGGGATTTGTCAGCTGCTTCCCCTTTAGCGCAGCAAAGGCACGAGCCACCCGGCGACGTGTTGAGTGCGGCATGATCACATCGTCGATAAAGCCTTTTTCCGCGGCCACAAAAGGGTTTGCGAAGCGATCTTCATAGTCTTTCGTGCGCTCAGCGATCTTCTCGGGATCATCCAATTCGGACCGATAGATGATCTCCGTCGCACCTTTCGCGCCCATCACCGCAATCTCAGCTGTGGGCCAGGCGTAGTTGATGTCACCGCGCAGATGCTTGGAGGCCATCACGTCATAGGCTCCACCATAAGCTTTGCGCGTGATCACGGTAACTTTGGGAACCGTCGCCTCGCCATACGCAAACAGAAGCTTCGCACCATGTTTGATCACACCGCCATATTCCTGGCTGGTGCCGGGCAGAAAGCCAGGCACATCAACCAGTGTCAGAATCGGTATCTCAAACGCATCACAGAATCGCACGAACCGCGCCGCCTTGCGCGAACTGTCGATATCCAAGCAGCCCGCCAGCACCATGGGCTGGTTGGCCACCACACCGACGGTTGATCCTTCCAGCCGGATAAAGCCTGTCAGGATGTTCTTCGCGAAATCCTTCTGGATCTCATAAAAATCACCCTCATCCGCGAGCTTCAGGATCAACTCCCGCATATCATAAGGGGTGTTGGGGTTGTCTGGCACCAGCGTATCCAGGCTTTCCTCGATCCGGCCCGGATCATCGAAGAACGGTCGAACCGGCGGCTTATCGCGGTTCGACAAGGGCAGAAAATCAACCAGACGGCGCACTTCGATCAGCGCCTCGACATCGTTTTCAAATGCCCCATCCGCGACCGAGGATCTGCTGGTATGGGTCTTGGCACCGCCCAGTTCCTCTGCGGTCACCACCTCGTTGGTCACGGTTTTGACCACATCGGGACCGGTCACGAACATGTAGGAACTGTCGCGCACCATGAAGATAAAGTCTGTCATCGCAGGGGAATAGACCGCCCCGCCCGCGCATGGCCCCATGATCACGCTGATCTGCGGCACAACACCTGATGCCAGAACATTGCGCTGGAACACTTCGGCATAGCCAGCCAGCGAAGCGACCCCTTCCTGAATCCGCGCGCCGCCGGAATCGTTCAGCCCAATCACCGGCGCGCCATTGCGCAGCGCCATATCCATGATCTTGCAGATTTTCTGCGCATGAGTTTCCGACAAAGAGCCGCCCAGCACGGTAAAATCCTGACTGAAGACATAGACCTGACGCCCGTTGATCGTGCCCCAGCCGGTCACTACCCCGTCCCCGGGATGCTTCAGCTTGTCCATACCGAAATCCGTCGCCCGGTGGGCCACGAACATGTCGAATTCTTCGAAACTGTCAGGGTCCAGCAGGACCTCGATCCGTTCGCGCGCGGTCAACTTGCCTTTGGTGTGCTGCGCTGTGATGCGCCGCTCACCACCACCGGCCTGGGCTTCGTCGCGCCGGGTTTCCAGTTCGCCGAGGATATCTTTCATCGCGTCCCCCTGTTTTGCGGCGCAGCCTAGGCGATCCCGGGGCGGGGGCGAAGCGAATTTTGGTGAATTTGCAAAATTAGCTTTCGCGACGGGTTGAAAATTGCAAAGTTGCGAAGATGGTGGCACAGAAACTCTATGCCGGGGTGAAGTTGCGCGAATTGCGCACGGCCCGGACCCTGACCCAAAAGGACTTTGCCGCACGCCTTGGCGTGTCGCTGTCCTATCTCAACCAGATGGAAAATAACCATCGCCCGATCTCGGCCGCGGTGGTTCTGGGGCTGGCGCGTGAATTTGGCTACGATGTCACCGAGTTGAGCGTGGGTGAGGCCGATCGCATGGCCATCGACATGCGCGAAGCGCTGGCTGATCCCGTGTTTGATGGCGATCTTGTGCCGCAAGGCGATCTGCAGCTTATGGCCTCAAACGCGCCGGGGCTGGCGCGAGCCTTTTTGAAACTGCACCGGGCGCACCGCGAAAAGGCTGAGCGTCTGGCCAGCCTGTCCGAAGCCATCGGCAGCGAAGATGCCGCCATGGCCCCCCTGCCCTGGGAAGAAGTCCGCGACTTCTTCCATTACTGCGACAACTACATAGATGCCGTCGACCGGGCCGCTGAAAGACAGGGCGCAGAACTGACCGGCGATCGGCTGGCCGCGCTGACCCAACGGCTAAGCGACGCGCATGATGTCACACTGGATTTCACCAACGGCCCCCTACGCCATTTCGATGCCGCAACACGCCGATTGTCCCTGTCGCAAGAGGCCGACACGGCCACAAGGGATTTCCAGATTGCGCATCAGCTTGCGCTTCTGGACCAGAACGACCTGCTGGAAGCGACACTTGACCTGGCCCGGTTTCATCTGCCCGAGGCACGCGCCATCGCCAAGATCGGACTGGCCAACTATTTCGCCGGGGCCTTGTTAATGCCTTATGGTGCCTTTCTGCAGGCCGCGTCCGAACTGCGCCACGATCTACAGGCGCTGTCGCAGCGCTTTGGCACATCGCTGGAACAAACCGCGCATCGACTGTCAACGTTGCAACGCCCAGGGGCCAAGGGCGTGCCGTTCTTCTTTGTGCGTGTCGATCAGGCCGGGACGATCACCAAGCGGCACTCTGCCACTTCGCTGCAATTTGCCCGGTTTGGCGCGGGCTGCCCGCTATGGAATGTCCACCGCGCCTTTGAAACGCCCGGGCGATTTCTGCGGCAACTGGCCGAGATGCCCGACGGCAAACGCTATTTCTGTCTGGCGCGCGATGTCTCAAAACCCTCGATGCGCTTTACCGATCCTGTGCGCCGCTACGCCATCGGTCTGGGCTGCGAAATAAGCCACGCTGACAAACTGATCTATGCAGATGGTATGGACGTCAGCGCCGGGTTTGCGCCGATCGGTGTTTCGTGCCGCATCTGCGAGCGCCCGGATTGCCATCAGCGCGCAGTGCCGCCGATGACCCGGGGCCTGACGATCAATCCCGATCATCGCGGCGCGCTGCCTTATGAGTTAACGTAACGTAACGTAAAAATCAGCTCGCGCTGATTTCAAACGGCATCTCGAACTCCACCACCTCCTCGGAGCCGAGGTCATGCATGCGGATGCGCAGCTTGAAATTGCCCGGGGCCAGCCCCTTCAGCGTGATGGTCAGGTTCAGAAACATCTCCCGCGCCTCATTGCGGGATTTCAGCGAGATGGTCTGAAACGCGTTCTGCTGCAGGATCACCACTCCGCCTGCGGTCTCTACCTCGAAATCGAGAATCACGCCGAATTCGTTCTCGCCGCCGAGATCAAAGAACCCGTATCCTTTGGGCTCTGCATAGATGTAAAATGGCTCATCTGCGGCAAAGGGCCCATCCGGGCGGCGCTTGTAACCCCCATAAGAGCTTGCCTTTTCCGAAACGAACATCGCGTTCTCGACGGTCATCGGGGCGGCATTCCAAGCCTCGGCATATGCCGCCTCTGCCGCCTTCAGATCATCTTGATCCTGGGACCAGGCAACAGGCGCGGCCAGCAGTAATGCGGCCAGTGTAAACAAGGTCTTCATCAAAGGGCCCCCGGTTAGACTATCTCTTTTGACAGGACCTTAGTGGGGCCAGACCGGGAAAACCAAGATGTTTTTGAAAGCTTTCCGGTGGCTGTGTTGACGCGCCAACGGCAAGGGGCTAGATCAGTCCAGACGCGGGTGTAGCTCAGTGGTAGAGCGTCAGCTTCCCAAGCTGAATGTCGTGAGTTCGATCCTCATCACCCGCTCCAACACCTTTTCGCCATGTTTCGCCGCAAAATGATCATTCTGTCGTGTTTCTTTCACATGATGAATGGCGGTGGAGTGCCAGTATTTTGGTTGAGAACGACGGGCGTATGGTTATGAGGGATCAGGGTGCCGAGACTGGCAATCGTGAAGAGTTAAAGACAGAGGTTGCTGAGGCAGCCGGATTCCTGAAAGCACTAAGCCATTCAGGTCGGTTGCTGATCATGTGTCATTTGGCCGAGGGTGAAAAATCCGTAAACGAGCTTGAAGCCATTGTTGGCATCCGGCAGGCAGCCGTATCCCAGCAACTTGCGCGCCTTCGGCACGAGAGCATGGTGACATCCCGCCGTCAGGGCAAAATGATCTACTACTCTCTTGCTGATGAACGTGCCCGACGTATGGTCGGGATCCTGAAAGAGTTGTTTTGCAAGTCAGCCCTCTAGGGCTGACCCATACCCCGACGAAACTTCTGCACTAAATCGTATCTCGGGATGCTAGCGCGACCCTCGCCTGCGTCGCCGGCCGCTTCGATCTAGCCTGATGAGGGAAGGTTGATGCCTTGCCTCAGGGAGCTTTTCAGAACCACACAAACGCTGCGGCTTAGTAGAGAGCCTGAAACAATGGCGTGTCCCGCAATGGCCTTTCGCTGGGGGTTTGCCCCTTGGAAACACTGCGCTTTTCAGCGGGATGGTAGGCCCGGAGGGACTCGAACCCCCAACCAAAGCGTTATGAGCGCTCTGCTCTAACCAATTGAGCTACAGGCCCGACCTTTGCGCAGGCCTAGCAGACTGATCAGGCTGGTCAAGATCATCCTTTTGCGACATCCTGACAGACAGAAAAGGACAAAGGCAATATGCAACCATCATTCCCATCTATTCTGCTGCGCTTCTTTCTGGTTCTGTTGGCGGTCAAAATCGTTCTTTCTGGGCTGATTTGGGTATTTCCAGCGCTGGAAAATGCCAGCATGGCAGTAATTGCCGGCATCGTGGCGGCGATGGCTGCGGGACAGCACTACTATTCCATGACCAACCGTGTTCCCACCAGCAAAGAGTCTTGGCGTTATGCGCTAGCTTTCGTCTTTCTGGAGATATTAAAGCGTTTCGGGATAAACCTAAGACACAAGCTTATCCCGAAACGCAGTGATAAGCCGATAGGGTGTACGCGTTTCGATTTTATGCGATGTCTCAAGGTAAACTCGAAACGCTTTAATCGCTATTCCGGTCGTCTTTCTTCTGTTTAGGGATATGTGGGTTCAGACTCAGGGCTGGTTGAATGTCTTTCTGCTCATCCTGGCGCTGCTGCTGCTGGTCAAGATACTTGCCGCAAGATGGATTTTTATGTCAGGCGCTAAGCAGATGGCTAAGCACACCAAAACCTGAGCAATGGACAGTCAAGGCCACCCTTGATAGGTGGCTTCTATCCAAGCCAGCGAAGCGGAGTGCAGTAAGATGACCCAGCCAGAAAAAGGCCTGACCTATGCGGATGCCGGGGTCGATATTGATGCGGGCAACGCGCTGGTCGAAAAGATCAAACCAGCTGCAGCTTCGACGGACCGGACCGGGACAATGTCCGGGCTGGGCGGGTTTGGTGCGCTGTTTGATCTAAAGGCCGCAGGCTATCACGATCCCATTCTGGTGGCCGCAACCGATGGCGTGGGGACCAAGCTGAAGCTGGCGATCGAACAGGACCGGCTGGATACGGTGGGCATTGATCTGGTGGCGATGTGCGTCAATGACCTGGTGTGCCAGGGGGCTGAGCCCTTGTTCTTCCTGGACTATTTTGCCACCGGCAAGCTGGAAACCGACCGTGCTGCCGCCATTATCAACGGCATTGCCGAAGGCTGCCGTCAGGCGGGGTGCGCCCTGATTGGTGGGGAAACCGCCGAGATGCCGGGTATGTATGCGGGCAGTGATTTCGATCTGGCAGGGTTTGCCGTCGGCGCAATGGAGCGCGGCACCGCCCTGCCCCGGACGGTTCGGGCCGGGGACGTGATCGTTGCCCTGACATCATCCGGCGTGCATTCCAACGGCTATTCACTGGTGCGCAAATGCGTCGAGCGGGCCGGGCTGGCCTGGGACGCCCCCGCGCCCTTTGCCAATACGACATTGGGCACCGCACTGCTGGAACCAACCCGCATCTATATCCGCGCCGCCCGGGCTGCGATGTCACAATGCGATATTGGCGCATTGGCCCATATCACCGGCGGCGGATTGACCGAAAATCTGCCCCGTGTTCTGCCCAAGGGATTGGGGGCAGAAATCGACCTCGGCAGCTACACCCTGCCACCTGTGTTTGGCTGGCTACAGGAACAGGCCGGCGTGGACGATGCTGAAATGCTAAAGACCTTTAATTGCGGTATTGGCATGGTCGCGGTACTGCCCGAAGCTGAGCTAGCGACTTGCTTGCAGGTTTTGCAGAGTACAGGCGAAGACGCCTTTATGATTGGGCGTGTCACCGATGGCGAAGGTATCAGATACTCCGGCAGCCTTGCATGAGCCGCAAGCGCATTGCGATCCTGATCTCCGGCTCCGGCACCAATATGGCAGCCCTTCTGGCCGACATGGCCACCGCTGATCATCCGGCTGAACCGGTGCTGGTCGTCTCCAATATCGCAGGCGCTGGCGGTCTGGCCAAAGCTAAGGCTGCAGGCGTGCCAACGGCGGTAGTGCCGCATCAGGGGCGCGAGCGGGAAGAATTTGAAGCTGCCCTGCTGGTGGCGCTGAACGAGGTCGCGCCGGATATCATCTGCCTTGCGGGGTTCATGCGGATTCTCAGCCCGGATTTTGTCAGCCATTACAAGGGGCGCATGCTGAACATCCACCCTTCGCTTTTGCCTTTGTTCCCAGGCCTCAACACACATGCACGCGCCCTGGACGCAGGCATGGCTGTACATGGTGCAACGGTGCATCTGGTGACACCGGAACTCGATGCAGGCCCGATTTGCGGCCAAACGGTCATTCCGGTCCTAAGTGGTGACACACCCGAGACCTTGGCTGCGCGCTTACTGCCAAAGGAAAACAAGCTTTACCCAGCCGTGTTACGCGCGTTCTTGTCAAACGAACCAAAACCCATCTGCGTCATGTAGGGTGGGTTTCAACCCACCCCACCCAAAGCGCTGCGCCATGTCCGACACAATCACCAGTTTAAGAAACCTCGGCCATGCAATGGCCGAAGCCTTTGCTGCCGCAGGTATTCACACAGCAGACGACCTGCGTCATCTTGGCCTGGACGAGGCGTACGCCCGCCTGATCGCCGCCGGGACGAAGCCACATTTCATCGCCTATTGCGCTGTGGCGATGGGGTTGCCGGATCGCAGCCTCAAGGACCTGACACCGGATGAGAAAGACGTCCTGCGCATTCGGTTCGATGCCATCAAGGCCGCAAAACAAAAGGCCCCTTCCGAACTGGAAGAGGCCCTTGATGCGTTAAAGCGTTTCGAGTTTACCTTGAGACATCACATAAAATCGAAACGCGTACACCATATAGGCTTATCACTGCGTTTCAGGATAATCTTTTGTCTCAGGTTTATCCCGAAACGCTTTAGGTGTGAAACCGAAGGCTTAGCCGACCAGTTCCAGACCCGAGAAGAAGAACGCAATTTCCTCAGCCGCAGTTTCCGGTGCGTCGGAACCGTGGACGGAATTCTCACCGATCGACAGGGCGAATTCCTTACGGATGGTGCCATCAGCAGCCTCTGCCGGGTT
Organism: Halovulum sp. GXIMD14793; assembly: GCF_054457435.1. Classification (NCBI taxonomy): domain Bacteria; kingdom Pseudomonadati; phylum Pseudomonadota; class Alphaproteobacteria; order Rhodobacterales; family Paracoccaceae; genus Halovulum; species Halovulum sp. GXIMD14793. The sequence goes on from NZ_JBTLNE010000003.1 coordinate 70,952, forward strand.
GGTCGCGCCCATCACTTCGCGGTTTTTGGCAATCGCATTCTCGCATTCCAGAACCTGAGCAACGATCGGGCCCGACGACATGAAGTCGACCAGTTCCTGGTAGAAGGGGCGCTCTTTATGCACCTCGTAGAACTTGCCGGCCTGTTCTGCGCTCAGCTTCAGGCGCTTTTGCGCGACGATGCGCAGGCCTGCTTCTTCAAACTTGGCATTGATGGCACCGGTCAGGTTACGTTTGGTGGCATCGGGTTTGATCATCGAATATGTGCGTTCAAGCGCCATGGGTATCCCTCATGAAATCTGGTTTCGCGGCGGCGATAGCATGGTGACGCTGCGGGGAAAAGGGCGAAGTTGACAAGCCTGCCTCAGCCCGTCAAACCCGGTCCATGCTGACGATCCGCAATATCTCTTTCGCCATCGAAGGGCGCCCCCTTATCGAAGATGCTTCGGCGGTGATCCCGGCGGGGCACAAGGTGGGGCTTGTGGGGCGCAACGGGACCGGCAAGACGACGCTGTTCCACCTGATCCGGGGCGAATTGAATCTGGATCAGGGAGAGATTGAATTGCCGCGCGGCGCGCAGATCGGCGGTGTCTCGCAGGAAGTGCCCAGCAATGAGGTCAGTCTGCTGAACACGGTGCTGGCCGCCGATACCGAACGCGCCGCCCTGCTGGCCGAGGCGGAGACCGCGACCGATCCCGGACGGATCGCTGATATTCACACACGGCTGGCTGATATCCGCGCCCATTCGGCCGAAGCGCGGGCCGGGGCGATCCTGAACGGGCTCGGCTTTGATGTCGCCGCCCAGCAGCGCCCCTGCTCGGACTATTCCGGCGGCTGGCGGATGCGCGTGGCACTGGCCGCCGTGCTGTTTTCCGAACCGGACCTGTTGCTGCTGGATGAGCCGACCAACTATCTGGATCTGGAAGGCACGATCTGGCTGGAAAGCTATCTGGCTCGCTATCCCCATACCGTTATCGTCATCAGCCATGACCGCAACCTTCTGAACCGGTCGGTTGGCGGTATCCTGCATCTGGATCAGCGCGACCTGACTTTCTATCAGGGCAATTTCGAGAATTTCGTGCGTCAGCGCGCGGCCCGGCGCGAACAGCAGATGGCTGAAAAGAAAAAAGTCGATGCGGCGCGTGCGCATATGCAAAGCTTTGTTGACCGCTTCCGCTACAAGGCGTCGAAGGCCAAACAGGCACAATCGCGCCTGAAAGCGCTGGAGCGGATGGGCACGGTGGATGCGGTCATCGAAGACAGCATCGCCGCCTTCAACTTTCCCCAGCCCGAGGACCTGTCGCCGCCGATCATCCGGCTGGAAGAGGTCGATGTCGGCTATGACGGCAAGCCGGTCCTGCGGAACCTGAACCTACGGATTGATCAGGATGATCGCATCGCGCTGCTTGGCGCGAACGGACAGGGAAAGTCCACGCTTTCCAAGTTGTTGTCGGATCGCCTTAAAGCAATGGATGGCCGGTTGCATCGCTCATCCAAGCTGCGGATCGGCTATTTCGCACAACATCAGGTGGATGAGCTGCACCTGGACGAAACACCGCTGGATCACGTCCGTCGCCAGCGTCCCGGGGAAACACCGGCGAAGCTGCGCTCGCGCCTTGCGCAGGGCGGTATCGGGGTGGAGATCGCGGAAAACAAGGTCGCCAAACTGTCTGGTGGGCAAAAGGCGCGGCTGTCACTGCTGCTGGCAACGCTGGACGCGCCGCATCTGATCATTCTGGATGAGCCCACAAACCACCTTGATATCGAAAGCCGCGAAGCTTTGGTGCAGGCCCTGAACGAATATACCGGGGCCGTCATTCTGGTCAGCCATGACGCGCATCTGATCGATTGCGTGGCGGATCGGTTGTGGCTGGTCAAGGATGGCCATGTCCGGCCCTTTACTGATGATCTGGACGCCTATCAGAAACTGCTGCTCTCTGAACGCGGCGGGGTGGAAAAGCCCAAGCCGGTCGCGAAGCCAAAACCCAAATCCGCCCCGCGCAACGTCATCGCGCCATTGCAGGCCGATGTGACCAAATGCGAGGCGCGGATCGCCAAGCTGGAGGAGTTGCGCGACAACATCGATATCCGCCTGTCCAACCCCGTTCTTTACAAGAGCGGCGACACAGAAGAGATTGAAAAGTGGCAGAAAAAGCGGGCTGAGGTTATGGACGGGCTGGACCGGGCCGAGGCCCTGTGGATGGCCGCGGTTGAGCGGCTGGACACAGCCAGAAAGGCGGGCTGATGCTGGAAATCGCGCTGACCACCTTTGCCACGCTCTTCGTGATCATTGATCCGATCGGGCTGGCCCCGATTTTTGTTGCGGTAACGCGCGGCATGACCAATGCCAATCGCAGCGCGGTCGCGGGCCGCGCCTGTCTCATCTCAATCTTCGTCCTTGCCGCGTTTGCCTTGGGCGGAGAGCAATTGCTGACCCTTATCGGCGTCAGCATGCCGGCCTTTCGCATCGCAGGTGGCCTGTTGCTGTTCCTGATCGCCGTTGAAATGCTCTTCGAACGGCGGACAGAGCGCCGCGGCAAACAGGCTGATCCCGAACTTGTGGACGATCCATCCGTCTTTCCCCTTGCAACGCCACTGATCGCGGGTCCCGGTGCCTTGGCGACGATGGTGCTACTGGCCAATCAACATCAGGGCTGGACCTCCATGCTGGTGATCCTGGGCATGATGGCGGTGGTGATCCTGTCAGTCTACATCCTGTTTCGGCTGGCCGCCCCGCTGGAGCGTGTCCTCGGGCAGGTCGGCACCAATGTTGTCACCCGGCTTTTGGGCATCCTGCTGGCGGCCTTGTCCGTGCAATTCGTTATTGATGGTTTGCGCGACGCCGGATTTCTGGCATTGTCTGGATCATGAGTGAAGATCAATCGTTGCGCCTGCTATATTTCGTGCTGCTTGGCTTATTTGTCGGCAGCTATTTCTTGTTCAATGCGGGTAAAAGACTAAGCGAAACGCTGAAAAACGCGCTTCTATGGCTGTGTATATTCATCGTTGTTCTGATCGGCTATGCCAACAAGGACCTGCTGCAAACTCAGTTAATGGGTTCAGCGCAGAGCCTTGGGGACGGCAAGGTAACGCTGACCCGGTCCTTCGATGGGCATTATTACGCCGATCTTGAGATCAACGGTGCCATCATTCCATTCGTCGTTGATACCGGTGCCAGCCAGGTTGTGCTGAACCGCGAAGATGCGGCGCGGGCCGGTTTCGATGTCGATGAATTGCGCTTCTGGGGCCGTGCCAGCACCGCCAATGGCGAAGTGCGAACCGCGCCGGTGCGGCTGGATGATGTGCGGTTTGGCGATTTCCATGACACCAATGTTCAAGCCTCGGTTAACGGGGCAGAGCTTGACACCTCGCTGCTGGGCATGAGCTATCTTGAGCGTTTCGAACTGCGTTTTGTCGACAACAAGCTTCACCTGATCAGGTAGAGGCTTTTTCGACCCATCTTCCGCCGTCCTGTGCCCAGTATTTGCCGGTCAGACCCGCCGGTTGCAAGGCACGCCAATCCTCGCGCGCGGCCTCGACTGCAGCAGGCTCATTGCCATTGAAAATCAGGCAGGTACGTTCGAAACCTGCGGCTTCCTCGGGCTGAAGGCGCGCGCCATCAACCAACATCAGGATATTGGCTGCGTTGGGGATGTCGTCTGTGTCCGTCAGAAACACCGGCTGCTGGTCGGCATGGTCCATCGCGGCTGTGCCATGGGGCAGGAAACTGTCCGGGCGATAGCGCCACAGATGCTCGTCCAGCGCATTGATCCGCGCAGCAGACGGCGCGCGCACCACAGCGCGCCAGCCGCGCTGCAGGCTGCGCTCCAGCAAATCAGGCAGGGTCTGTTCCAGCACACTGCTGGTCAGGTGATAGAACAGAACCTCGCCCACGGGGATCAGGCCTCGTATGTATCGCGGATCAGCCGATCCAGTGCCCGCACACCCCAGCCGGTGGCCCCTTTTGGCGCAAACTCCGTCGCCTTTTTGACCGAGGCAACGCCAGCGATGTCCAGATGGCACCAAGGGACATCATCCTTGACGAAACGCTTCAGGAACTGGGCCGCCGTGATCGACCCGGCCATGCGCCCGCCGGTATTCGCGATGTCTGCAATCTTGCTGTTGATTAGCTTGTCATAGGCTGGCCCCATGGGCATCCGCCATGCGCCTTCGCCCTCGGCTTCTGCGGCGGCAAGAAAGGCATCGGCCAGCCCGTCATCATTGGAGAACACGCCCGCATTCTCATGCCCCAGCGCGATCAGCATTGCGCCGGTCAGCGTGGCCAGATTGATCATGCCTGCGGGTTTGAATTGTTCCTGCGTGTACCAAAGGATATCGGCCAGCACCAAGCGCCCTTCGGCGTCGGTGTTGATGATCTCGATCGTGTCCCCTTTCATCGAGGCCACCACATCGCCCGGGCGCGTTGCCTCGCCGTCCGGCATGTTTTCCACAAGGCCGACCACGCCGATAACATTCGCCTTGGCCTTGCGCTTGGCGACCGCCATCATCACGCCCGAGACAACACCGGCCCCGCCCATATCCATGGTCATGTCTTCCATGCCCGCCGATGGTTTCAGGCTGATGCCGCCAGTGTCAAAGACCACGCCTTTACCGACAAGCGCAAAAGGGGCGGCTTTCTTTGGCCCGCCATTCCATTTCATCACCACAACCTTCGACGGGCTGGCAGAGCCCTGCCCGACCGCCAGCAGCGACCGCATTCCCAGCCGCTTCAGTTTGGTTTCTTCCATCACCTCAACCTGCACGCCCAGTTCTTTCAGAACCGACAGTCGCTTGGCGAACTCCGTCGTGGTCAGAACATTGGCCGGTTCATTGGTTAGATCACGGGTAAATAACACACCCTCGGCAATGGCCGCCAGCGGCTTGAACGCGGTGCGTGCGGCTGCGGGCTGCGCCACCATCATCTTGGCGGCATCATTGCGTGTATCCCCAGCCTTTCCAGTGCGATAAGCGTTGAAGTTATAGCTGCGGAGCGTCAGGCCATAGGCCAGTTCCGCACCATGCGGATGGGCGTCGGCCAGAACGGTCAGAGCCCCCTTGCCCTTAAACACCGCCGCCGCCGCCCCAGCCTTGCGCGCAACCTCCGGGTCCGCTGCCGCGTCCAGCTTCAGGACCTGCAGCGCATCCGCGTCCATCCCGGCGGGCATTGAAAGCGTATGGCCGCTGCCAGCCTCCAGCGCATCCCAGACGTCGCTGGCCGCCAACCGCTTCAACGCACCGCCAGTCAGCTTGTCGACGGCCGATGCCGCCTTGCTTAGCTTGCCATCGGTGGCCATCAGCACACAGACCTTCCCTTTGGCCTTAGCGAATGTGTCCGTGTTGGTGGCGGCGAACGTGATTTTCAGCGGTTTGGTCATAAGATGCTCCGACTTTTTTTTGGATATTTCCAACCTGTTTAAGCGGTTCCCCGCGCCTTGGCCAGAACGGGGTGGCGCGCGGCGTCTGCTTGTCTATTATGCGCCCGATTGATCCACGACCAAAAACACAGGAGTAAGATGCGCCGACTGGATGCATATGTGCTGCGACACTATGTGGGTGCGTTCCTGTTTTTCTGCCTGATCATGGTGGGGGTGATCTGGCTGGTGAAAGCCGTTCCGCTGATTGATGCGATCATCGCCTCGGGCAAATCGATTCTGGTGTTTTTGCTGTTCTCCACCTTCGTTCTGCCGCTGGTGTTGAAAATCGTCATGCCCTTGGCCTGTCTAGCGGGGGCGATCTATGCGCTGAACAAGCTTTATACCGATGCGGAACTGGTGGTGATGATGGCCGCAGGGCAAGGGCCGTTTTCGCTGGCCCGTCCAACGCTGATCTATGCCCTGTTGGTCGCCGGGCTGACATTGCTTGCCACCCTGTTTTTCGATCCCTGGGCCGAGACAAAGATGGCCGAGGAACAGGCGGCGATCCGCTCGGAACTGGCCAGTGCTGTGCTGGTGGAGGGGCGGTTCATTCACCCGATGGACGGTCTGTCCATCTTTATTCGCGACACCTCAGATGCGGGGCAGATGGCTGGGCTGTTCCTGCATGATGAGCGTGTGCCGGAACAGACAACGACCTACACCGCCACCCGCGCCGTGTTGCTGCGCGATGGTGATCTGGCACGGCTGGTGATGTCGGACGGGATTGCGCTGAACTACGATACCGACACCAAGATCCTATCCCGCGTGCAGTTCGACGAATTCACGTATGACCTGTCAGACCTTTTGGCCAAGAAATCCCAGACCTTCCGCCGGATCGGCAGTTTTACGCTGTCTGAGTTGCTCAACCCAACGCAGGAGATGATCGACAGCACTTGGTATGAGCGCGGCGATTTCGTTGCTTTCGGGCACGAGCGGCTTGTTCTGGCACTGAACGCTTTTGTCATGCCGTTTCTAGCGCTGGCCATCATGCTGACCGGCAGCTATCAGCGCAAAGGCTTCGGGCGGCGGATCACGGTGACTATCCTGGCCGGCGTGGCGCTGGCCGCGACCGGCATCGCGATAAAGTCCGTGGTGATCGGCGATCCGGATAGCTGGCCGGTATTCTATGCGGCACCGTTTCTGTTTGGCCTGACTGCGACCCTCTTGCTGTGGCGCTCTTCCCGGGCGCGGTCGCGAAGCCCGGAGGCTATAGCGACATGACGGTTTGGCGCTACATCACGCTGCGCTTTCTAAGCCGGGTGCTGATCGTCTCAGCCCTGATCCTTGGCCTTGTGCTGCTGTTGACCATGATCGACAACATGAGTCGTGCAGCCGCAGTTGGGCGCGGTACGGATTTCGCCGCCAAGCTGACCCTGACACAAGCCCCGGCGACCCTGTCCAAAGTGTTCCCGCTGGTTCTTATGCTGGCATCCTTATGGACCTTTCTTGGCCTATCGCGCAGCTCGGAACTGGTTATATTGCGCGCCGCAGGCGTGTCCGCCCTGCGGTTTTTGTTGTTCCCGCTTATCGCAGCCATCCTTTTGGGCGGGATTGCCGTGACCGTGTTCAATCCCGTGGTCGCCGTCACCACACAAGCCCATAGTGCCCTGCGTGATGAGATGTCGCGCGGCAGCGGCAATGTCCTGTCTTTGTCCGAGGATGCCCTATGGCTTCGCCAAGGCGGGGATGACGGACAGACGGTGATCGAGGCCCGGCGCGTCAGCGCTGATGGTCTGATTCTGTTTGGGGTCCGCATGCACCGGTTCAACACAGAGAACACATTAACAAGCCGGATCGAGGCGCGGTCCGCAGCACTGAGTGACGGTGTCTGGGTCTTGCGCGGCGTGACGCGCTGGGACCTTTCGCCCGGTGATGACGGGCGCTTGCGCCAGCCCGAACAATTGCCCGAGCTACGCTTGCCAACCGACCTGAGCCAAGAGCGTATCCTTGATACTTTCGCCTCGCCCGAGGCTGTGTCGATCTGGGAAATGCCTGAATTCATCCAATCGCTGGAGAATGCCGGTTTCTCTGCCCAGCGGCATCGCGTCTTTTTTCACACCGAACTGGCCCGCCCGGCGTTGTTCGCAGCGATGGTCCTGATCGGAGCCGCTTTTGCGCTGCGTAATGTGCGTTTCGGTCAAACCGGGGTAATGGTGCTGATGGCGGTATTTTCTGGCTTTCTGCTGTATTTCTTCAAGGATCTGACGGAATCATTGGGCAATGCGGGGTCCGTGCCGAGCGTTCTGGCCGCCTGGACGCCGCCGATGGTAGCCATCCTGTTATCAATCACGATCCTTTTGCATCTGGAAGACGGCTGAGACATGCGCTTTCTATTGGGTCTTTTGCTGCTCTTTCTGCCGGTTACCGCGGTGGCGCAGGATATTGCCGGGTTGCTGGCGGACCGGGTTGAGGTGACGGATGACGGCAATCTGATCACCGCAAGCGGCTCGGTTCAGGTGACGTATCAGGGCCAGACACTTAGCGCGGTCTCTTTGACCTATGACCGCAGTGCAAACACCATCCGGGCCACCGGGCCGCTAAAGCTGACAACGACCGATGGTATTGTGTTATTGGCCTCGGCAGCAGACCTTTCGGCTGATTTTCGTGACGGTATCATTCGCGGCGCACGGCTGGTGCTGGATCGTAAGCTGCAAATTGCTGCCGTGGAGGGCCGACGGATCGCAGGCCGCTACAATACCCTTTACAAATCACTCGCCTCGTCCTGCCATGTTTGCGCCGATAACCCAACGCCGGTTTGGCGGATCCGCGCGCGGCGGGTGATCCACGATCAGGAAAAGCGCCGCATCTATTTTCAGGATGCCTATTTCGATGTGTTCGGTGTGCCCGTCGCCTACCTGCCAGCATTGCGCATTCCAGAACCCGGTGTCACGCGGGCAACCGGCTTTCTTGCGCCTGAGTTCCTGACCTCCGATATCTTCGGCTACGGGCTGAAGCTCCCCTACTATGTCACGCTTGGTGATCACGCGGATATCACTCTGGCCCCGTTCATCACCTCTGCAGAGGGCTTTTTGTTGGATGCGGAGTACCGCCAGCGGTTTCGCCGCGCCGGGTTGACCGTGTCGGGCGCACTGAAATTGAATGAAACGCTGGACGGCGGGCCGCGCGGATTCCTTGATGCAAGGGGAGAGGTTGAGCTAGGCCCCAACTTTCGCGGGACGTTCCGGTTGAATGTGGCCAGTGACAAGGCTTTCCTGCAGGAGTTCAACTATTCCGATACTGACCGCCTGGTCAGCTATGCACGGCTGGATCGGGTATCCCCCAACGACTACCTCGATTTCCGGGTAGAGGGGTATCAGACCCTGCGCGAAGACGAACTTCAGGACGAAGTGCCGTTTCTGTTGCCCGGTGCAGAGTATCGCCGCGTTGTCCCGGCCCGTGGTATTGGCGGGCGGATCGGGCTGACGGTCAATCTGGCCAATCTTGAACGGATCCAGGGTGGCGACCTGCTGCGCTTTGGTGGAAATGTGGACTGGCGCCGCGAACATGTCACACGCGGCGGGTTGATGATCGAAACTCTGGCAGATCTGAAATTCGACGCCTATCGCACCCGTAATGATATGCTTTTTGACGATGCTTTTGAAACCCGTCTGGTGCCAACAGCAGCGGTACAGTTACGTTGGCCGCTCAGCAAACGGACCCGCCGGGCCACTCATATTGTGGAACCGATCGCACAACTGGTCTGGTCAGACAGACTGCAATCCGGTCTGACACCGAACGAGGACAGCCTGCTGCCGGAACTTGATGAGACCAACCTTTTCGAGCTGAACCGTTTTCCTGGCCGCGACGCTGACGAAATAGGCTTTCGCGCCAATATTGGCGTGAACTACCAGATGATCCGCGACGGTGGCTGGAGTTTCGGTGCGACCCTTGGTCAGGTACTGCGGTTCGAGGAAAACCCTGACTTTCCAACCTATTCGGGCCTAAGTACCGCCGCGTCGGATATTGTCGCGGCGGCGTATCTGGAAACGCCTGGTGGGTATCGCGCGCTAGCCCGCGCCTTGTTCTCACCAGCTGATCTGGTGTTTCGCCGGGGGGAGTTGGAGTTCCGTTATGACAGCCCTCGGTTTGGAATAGATACCTCTTATGTGTACCTGGCCCCGGACCCGTTCACCCTGACCCCGGACCCATTGCCACAACGTCAGGAGTTTGACATCGGGGCGCGCTATCGTGTTGCGCCAAACTGGGAACTGTCAGCGAACTGGCGCTATGATCTGGCGGAAACCCAGACCACCGCCCTGAAGGGTGGGATTACCTATGGTAACGAATGCGTCCGGGTTCGCCTGACGGCAGAACGGCGTCTGACCAGCGCCAATAACGTGCCGACATCGACCAATTTCGGTCTGACAGTAAACCTGGCTGGACTTGGCAGTAAGGCAGATGATAACTGGCCTTCCAGACGCTGCGGTTCAGGGTTAAGGTAGCGGCGAAATTCAGGGGTATCTAGGCAATGCGTCAGCATTTGGCAGCACTTACAACGGCATTTGCACTGGCTTTTTCGGGACCGACGGTGGCACAAAACGCCAATCCGTTCGAACCTGCGCTGATCGTCAATGAGCGGGCCATCACCCATTTTGAGCTGGAGCAACGCACCTTGCTTCTGCTGGCCTTTGGCGCTGGTGGCGATGTGCGGGATCTGGCGCGCGAGCAACTGATCGGTGAGCGCCTGCAATTGCAGGCCGCCGACAGTCTTGGCATCGAACTGACCACCGAGCAGTTGGATGCAGGCTTTGACGAATTCGCCACCCGCCGCAATCTGACGCAGGAACAGGTTCTTGGTGCGCTTAGCGCACGAGGGATTGCGCCGGAAACCATCATGGATTTCCTTGAGGCTGGCCTGACATGGCGCGCCGTTATTCAGGCACGGTTCCGCCCTCTGGCAACGCCGTCCGAATCCGATCTGGATGCCGCGCTCGATTTTGCATCGCGCGGGGTTCAGGAAAGCGTTCTGCTGCAGGAATTGTCGATCCCGTTCGGCAACCAGGACGAGGCGCAGATTCAGGACCTGGCCCGACGCCTGTCACGTGAGTTGAACCGTGGGGGCAATTTCAACGCGGCCGTATCCCGTTACTCCCGCGCGGCATCACGTGCCCGTGGCGGTCGGCTGGGCTGGGTCGCGGCATCGTCTCTGCCGCCGCCAGTTGCCGGTCAGGTTCTGGCCCTTCAGCCCGGTGAAGTCACCGCGCCGATCCCGATCCAGCGCGGCGTGACCATCCTAAAGCTGCTCGACTACCGCGAAGAGCCGCGCAGCGCTCAGGAAAGCGGCGCGCTGACCGTGACTTATTCTCAGTTGATCATCCCCCTGCCCGCCAATGCCAGCGCGCAGGCCGAGGCCGCTGCCCGCAAACAGGCCGAAACCATCCGCCGCGATGCCCGGTTCTGTCTGGACCTGGATGAAAAGGCTGACGAATTCGGCTTTGGCTCTGGCCGCAGTGAACCAACCCCGGCCAATGCCGTGCCGCAGGATATCGCCTTGTTGCTGTCTGGCATGGATGCCGGCGATATCGAGATCCAGCGGGATTCGCGTGGTGTGGTTCTTGTGATGCTGTGTGGCCGCTCTGACGAAACCTCCCCCGAAGAGCGCGAGGCGCTGCGCCGCCGCCTGTTCAACGAACGGATGCAGACCTTTGCACAAGGCTATCTGCAGGAGCTGCGCGGCGACGCCGTTATTGAGGAAAAATGACGCGCGCCCTCGCGCTGACACTTGGCGATCCGGCCGGTATCGGGCCGGAGATCGCGCTGAAAGCCTACGCCAAGCTGAAAGATGACTGCGATTTCTTTGTCATAGGCGATGCCGACCTGCTGGCGCGGCTTGGTCAAGAGACTGGCACCCCTGTATCCGCCATTACCTCTCCATCTGAGCGGGCCGACGGCCTGCGTGTTCTGCACACCCCCCTGCCCGGCCCGATCACCCCCGGCCAGCCGACGCCCGCCAACGCCCCGGCTGTGGTGGAGTTCATCCGCACCGGGGTTGATCTGGTGCGAACCGGCGCGGCCTCGGCCCTTGTAACCAATCCGATCAACAAGGCCGCACTTTATGATGGGGCTGGTTTTGCGTTCCCGGGACATACTGAATTTCTGGCCGATCTGACCAATGCGCCTTTGCCGGTGATGATGCTAGGTTCGGGCGATTTCCGGGTCGTGCCAGTGACCATCCATATTCCACTGGCCGAGGTCCCGCGTGCCCTGACGGCGGACCTGCTGGCCGATACGATCCGCACGGCTGAGGCCGACCTGCGTCACCTGCTTGCCCTGCCCCATCCGCGTATCGCTGTGGCGGGCCTGAACCCGCATGCGGGCGAAGGCGGGGCCATGGGCGATGAGGAAATCAACCTGATCACCCCGGTGATCAAGACCCTGCAATCTGAGGGATTGGCGGTAACCGGCCCCTATCCCGCCGATACCATGTTCCACGCGGAGGCGCGCGCGCGCTACGATCTGGCGGTCTGCATGTATCATGATCAGGCGCTGATCCCGGCCAAGACAATTGACTTTGCCGGTGGGGTGAACACGACGCTTGGGCTGCCGATCATACGCACCTCTCCTGATCATGGGACAGCCTATGATATCGCTGGTCAGAGCATTGCTGATCCATCCAGCCTGGTTGCCGCCCTGCGTCAGGCCGCAGCCTTTGCCGCAGCATGACCGATCCGCTGCCCCCATTGCGAGAGGTCATCGCAACCCATGGGTTGAGCGCGCGTAAGTCGCTGGGGCAAAATTTCCTGCTGGATCTGAACCTGACCCGCAAGATCGCCCGGGCCACCGGGGACCTGACAACATGCGATGTGCTGGAGGTTGGTCCCGGTCCCGGTGGCCTGACCCGGGCCTTGCTGATGGAAGGCGCGCGCCGGGTTGTTGCGATTGAGCGGGACGACAGATGTCTGCAGGCACTAGAGGATATCGCAAGCGCATATCCTGACCGTCTGACCGTGGTGTCCGGGGATGCTCTACAGATCGACCCGGCACCGCATCTGACGCAACCGGTGCGCATCGCGGCTAACCTGCCCTATAATATCGGAACCGAATTGCTGGTGCGCTGGCTGACGCCCAAATCCTGGCCGCCGCTTTGGCAAAGCATGACCCTGATGTTCCAGCGCGAGGTGGCGGAGCGGATCGTCGCGACGCCGGGCAGCAAATCCTATGGCCGTCTGTCGGTTCTGGCGCAATGGCGGTCGGATGCGCGGATCGTGTTTGACCTGCCACCGCAGGCCTTTACGCCGCCACCAAAGGTCACATCTTCGGTCGTGCATCTTGAGCGGCTGAAAACACCGCGCTACCCGGCGGATGCTGACAAGCTGCAACGCCTGACGGCCGCGGCATTTGGTCAGCGGCGCAAGATGCTGCGAGCCTCGTTAAAGTCTCTGGCCCCGGATGCCGAGGCGCGGATCGCGGCCTGCGATATCGACCCGACGGCGCGCGCCGAAACGCTGACGCTTGAACAGTTCTGTCAGCTGAGCAACGCGCTCAGCGGCGTTTAACGAAAACGCCTGACCTACGACCTTGTCGGGTATTCCTGAAACTTACAGCGAAGCTTACTCTGCTGCCGGTGCAGCATCGCCCTCTTCGCTTGTGGCTTTGGCACGCGAAGACCGGCGCTTGCGCGGCGGCGGGGTAGTCTCTTCCGCGCTCGCGGTGCTGCTTTCGGGGGTTTCCACCAGACCGCTTTCGTCAGTGTTCAGAAAATCAACTTCAGCAAGGCTGCTTTCCGCAGGCGCGCGGTCATGGCCATTTGACGCCGGGGCCTTTTCAGCCGACGGCGCATCCTCAGCGGGCTGAGCCTGTTGCTGTTGCTGCGGTTGTTTCTGTTGCTGATCGCGGTTGCGCTGATCATTGGCAGCCTGTCGTTCCGCCATTTCACGCTGCGCTTCATTCAGCATACGCGTGTAATGCTCAGCGTGCTGCTGAAAATTCTCGGCCGCCACCGGATCGTTCGACAACTGCGCGTCATGCGCAAGGGTCTGATACTTTTCGATGATCTGCTGCGGGGTTCCCCGCACCTTGCCTTCGGGGCCAGAGCTATCAAACACGCGGTTGACGACGTTGCCGACACTACGGTTACGGTTATTCTTATTGCGCGAGCGCGACTTGTTGGAAGATCTCATCTCTTACGTCTTCTAGGGTTCCATGCCGGGATGCAGGCGATGTGTTTCCGCCAGGGGCAAAACCCGGTCTTTGCCATAATTTCGCTTAATGGTCCGCGGTGCGGAGGAATGCAGTATTCCCCGCCAGACACCAAAAGCTATACCTGTCAGGTGTTAAATATCAACTGCTTTTTTAGCAGATTAGCGGTTATTTGCAGCTTTCTGAGGTGTTTCGAAGGAAACCTATGGCGCCCTACGGTATGTCTGACACCTCAAACATCACCTAATGCGTTGAAATTTTTTACTCCAGGCGGCTCCAGATGAGATAGGTTTTCGCACTCGTCCTTAAAGACAGAATGTCTCGATGCGCAGTTAAAGGCACTTATTTTGCACGTGTTTCGACTTCGTCGGATGCCTAAGCATCAATCGTAACACTGTAGCAGAACAATGCGATCACGCCCGTCCATATCTGCTCGGCTTTCGGCATCCCAACCCGAAAACAAGTCACGAAGGGCGGGCCCCTGCCCTACACCATGCTCCAGAAGCGCCCGCCCGCCGGGCGTCAGATAGGTATCCAGCCCGGCAGCTATCGCGCGATAGGCCTCAATCCCGTCTGGGCCGGCTTCCAGCGCCAGATGCGGTTCCCAGTTGCGAACCTCGGGCGACAGGGCTGTCATTTCGGCGCTGGTGATATAGGGCGGGTTGCTGACGATCAGGTCAAACTGGCCCTCAAGCCCGTCAAACCAGCTGCCATGGTGAAAGATGACACGGTCCGCAACGCCCAGCCGGTCCGCATTCCGGGCCGCGACGGACAAGGCGGCCTTAGACAGTTCCACCGCCACCGCCCTTGTGTCGGGCCATTCAACCAACAGTGTCAGCGCAAGAATGCCGCTACCGGTTCCCAGATCGAGAATGCGCTTGGGCGCAGGGGCGTCCAATGCTGCGGCGATCAGGGTTTCGGTTTCCGGACGCGGGTCCAGAACGTCACCGGTAACGATGAAGTCACGCCCCCAGAACTGCCTCTGCCCGATGATCTGGGCGACCGGCTGACGGGCGATACGGCTTTCCAGCATCCGGTCAAAGTGGGCGGCCTGTGTCTCGGTCAACTTGTCCTCGGTCATCAGGCTGATACGTGCGGGATCGGCGCTCATCGCAGCCGCCAGCAACAAGCGGGCGTCGCGGGCAGCACCGTCGATACCGGCCCCGGACAACCGGGCCGCGCCAGCACGCAAAGCCTCAACCACAGTCATGGGTCGAGAGCAGCCAAACGCTCTGCCTGATCGGCGGCGATCAGTGCCTCGATCACCTCATCCAGATCGCCAGCAACCACCTCATCCAATTTATAAAGCGTCAGGTTGATGCGGTGGTCCGTTAACCGGCCCTGTGGAAAGTTATACGTCCGAATGCGCTCCGACCGGTCGCCCGAGCCGACCTGCCCGCGCCGTGCCTCGGCCCGTTCGTCGGCCAGTTTCTGGCGCTCCAGATCATAGAGACGCGCACGCAGCACCTGCATGGCACGGGCCCGGTTGGCATGTTGGGACTTTTCCGAACTGGTCACCACGATACCGCTGGGCAAATGGGTGATGCGCACCGCACTATCGGTAGTGTTGACGTGCTGGCCCCCGGCCCCGCTGGCCCGCATCGTGTCGATGCGAATGTCACCGGCAGGAATGTCGATATCGACCTCCTCTGCCTCGGGCAGAACCGCCACCGTTGCAGCCGAAGTATGGATGCGCCCGCCTCTTTCCGTCACCGGAACACGCTGGACACGGTGCACGCCGCTTTCGAATTTCAGCGCCGCAAAAACACCGTCGCCCTTGATCGATGCGACAACTTCCTTCAGCCCGCCGATTTCTGTCCGGCTGTCCTCCAGCACCTCAAAGCGCCAGCCCTTGGTTTCGGCATAACGCTGATACATGCGCGACAGATCAGCGGCGAACAGGGCAGCCTCGTCTCCGCCAGTTCCGGCGCGGATCTCAAGAATGGCAGGGCGCGCATCGGCGGCATCCCGGGGCAGAAGGGCCAGGCGCAGGGCGTCTTCCTCTTCCTCCCGGCGTTGTTTCAGCGTCTCCAGCTCATCTGCCGCCATCGCCTTCATCTCGGGGTCATTCAGCAATGCCTCCGCCCCCGATATCTCGTCCAGAAGGTCGCTATATGCGGCTATCCGGTCGGTCACCGGCTTTAGCTCGGAATACTCGCGCGACAAATCCGCCAGTTCCGCAGGTTCTGCCCCTTCGGTAAGTTTCGCTTCCAGAAACCGAAAGCGTTGTACAATTTTGTCGAGTTGTTCATCTGCGATCATCATGACATCCCTGACGGCAGTTTCAGAGGGGGTCAAGGCTCCGCCTCGCTCAAGGTGGAAAAATATGCTATGATTGATGTATGAAACCGCCAATCGCCGCCCTTATGGTACTGGCAATCGGCGCGGGACCAGCGACCGCGCAGACGGAAAAACGCGGCCTTTCCCTTGTGTCAAAAATCGACTGTTACTGCACCGATACCCAAGGGACACGGCGCGAAATGGGCGAAGAGATTTGCCTTTACGTCGACGGGCGGGCCTATATGGCGCGCTGCGTCATGGCGCTGAACACACCGTTCTGGAAAGACATCGGGGATGGCTGTCCGTCAGCCTCACTCGCTCGCGGCGGGCGTGGCGGCGATGGGTTCATCCTGTACGAATGACTCGATGGATTTGACCCAGCGTTCGACCCGCGCCTTGTTCACGCCCATATCCGAATAGCCGAACCGAGAGCGGGAATAAATCGCGATGGTCGAGGTACCGGTATCGCCCAGGTTATAGAACTGGACCGATATATAATCCGGGAACTGCAGGTATTCCGACCGCTGCACATAGGTGACCCACCCAGCCTGGGTAGACCCCGCAACACGTTCCACGCGCGGCTGGCCCATAACAAAACGGTCAAAGGCCTGGGACAGGGTGGCAGCGTCAACCGCATAAGTCGGCGCTTCCATATCCACACGGAACTTTGTCAGGTTCGACTGGATCAGGCGGAAGTCATTCGGCGTTTCAGAATTCGGCGCGTCGCGGGGGTCGACATGCCAGACTTCTGGATCATGAGCGACAGAGCGAATGAAGAAAACCGTATATGCCGACATCCCCAGGATGCCGAAGACAATGATGAGCAGCATTATCCGCATGTTTTGACCGCCGTCGCCTCCGCTGTATCTTCTATCTCACCGGCCTTTTTTTCAACGAGCGCAACGATATGGTCAATCATTTTCTCATTTGACAGGCGATGATCCTGCTTGCCTGCCAGATAAACCATACCATGACCTGCACCGCCACCCGTGAAGCCGATATCCGTCATTAAAGCCTCACCTGGGCCATTTACGACACAGCCGATGATCGACAGCGTGATCGGTGTACGGATATGCGCCAGCCGCTGTTCAAGTGCTGAGACCGTGTTGATCACATCGAACCCCTGCCGCGCGCAGGACGGGCAGGAGATGATGTTGACCCCGCGATGGCGCAATCCCAACGCTTTGAGGATTTCGAAACCGACGCGCACCTCTTCGACCGGATCGGCCGACAGACTGACCCTTAGGGTATCGCCAATGCCCATCCACAGCAGATTGCCAAGCCCGATGGCCGATTTCACGGTGCCCGATGACAGGCCGCCCGCCTCGGTAATACCAAGATGGATCGGCGCCTCGGTGGCGTCTGCCAGCCCCTGATAGGCCGCGGCAGCCAGGAACACATCTGAGGCTTTGACACTTATCTTGAACTCATGAAAGTCATTGTCTTCAAGGATTCGGATATGCCCCAGACCGCTTTCGATCATCGCTTCGGGACAGGGTTCGGCATATTTATCCAACAGATGCTTTTCCAGGCTGCCAGCGTTGACGCCAATGCGGATGGAACAGCCGTGATCCCGGGCGGCTTTGATAACCTCCCTGACCCTTTCTTCGCTACCGATATTGCCCGGATTGATGCGCAGGCAGGCCGCACCGGCCTCGGCCGCTTCGATGGCACGGCGATAGTGAAAGTGGATGTCAGCCACGATCGGCACCGGACTTTCGGCAACAATCTGATGCAAGGCTTTGGTCGAGGCTTCGTCCGGGCAGGACACGCGCACTATATCTGCCCCGGCCTCGGCGCAGGCCTGCACCTGAGCTACAGTGGCCGCGATATCGTCGGTCGGCGTGTTGGTCATGGTCTGCACCGTGATCGGCGTATTTCCGCCGACAGGAACGGGTCCGACATGGATTTGACGGCTTTTTCGGCGCTCGATATGGCGCCAGGGGCGGATGGCGGTCAGGGACATGGGCGGCCTTGCAATCGGTGTTGATGGTTTCCGACTGTCAGATAGTCCGGGAAGAGGCGCTTGTCACGCTGTTGCGCGCGTTATTCCACTTCGGCGCTGGCGGAACTGATCGTCGGTTGCAGTGCCTCGGGGATTTCATCGAGTGCTGGCATGGCTGAACGGACGTCATCAGCCAGCAATGAGATATTCTTGGCGACACCTGTGCCCTGTCCAATCGGGCCAAACACATTGTCTTCGACGATTACAAAGACATAACCCGAGTTACCCGAGCGTAGCAGTGGTGCGGCAATATCTTCCGGCACTTCATAGGCCTCGCCCGTCTCAAGAATTTTCTCGAAAACAACAGTACCATCTGCATCAGACACACGGATCCAGGCTGGTATTTGTGCGGCAACACGAACATTGGGGGCGACCCGTGTTTCGCGCACCACCGGCCCCTGTTGCGTGACGGCCTGCTGCAGGCCGGCATCCACATCGTGTACTGTATCATCGACTTCACTGGCCAAGGCGAACTGGCCAGCGCTTTGAGGATCGATATCAAGAATTGGACCGTCGCGGCTGGTGACCACAGGCACATCCAGTTCGCGCGGTTGATACAGGCGTCGGAGGTCCTGATCACGGCTACTGGTTCTGGCATCGGCCTGCAATTCAGGCAGAACCTGTTCTGTGCCAAGACCTGGTGCGGCAATCTCGGCCATTTCCGCCAAAGCACCAGGGCGCTGATCCAGGGGCGCAATCTCGACACGTTGCAGGCGTTCCACAACCTGGAGGCCGCCATAGCCAAGCCCCAGGATCAATGCGACCAGTACGGCCAGCGAGCCGAGCGCGGAAAACGACATCTCGCTGAAACGACCGGGCGCGGCGGCGGCATTTGCAGTCAGCGAGGCAAAGGACAGATCTGGCGCACTGGCGTCAGAGATAACATCGGTTTTGGCACCGGGCTCGCGTTTCGGTGTCAGCCCGGCGTTAACGCCGCTGAAACCGCTTTCATGGCAGAAGCGACCGAACACCTCTTCGGAATCAAGCCCCAGATAGCGGGCATAGGATCGTACGTAACCGGCAACAAAGCCCTTGTTGGGAAACACATCCGGGTCGCAATCTTCGATCGCAGCGATATAGGCGGCCTTGATCCGCAAATGGCGCTGAACATCAAGCAAGGAACGGCCAAGGGTTGCACGCTCTCCGCGCAACTCATCACCCAGCTTGAACTCATAAGAGTCAAAGCCCTTCAGTTCCGTATTTTCTTCTACGCCGCTCATGGATCTGCGCCAGACCCCTTGCCCACTCGCACACGAATCGTTTGCGTGCACCATTTGCCTGTTTTATCACAAGCTAACACGATTTCTTGCAGATGTTCACATGGGATTTGTTTTGGCGCAGGCAACCTACAACACCGCGCAACATTTAGCAAATATTGTGCGCGAGAAGATTGCGCGCACTAAATATGCCTATCAATCAGTTGCAAAATACGCCTGGTCAGCGATCAATCGCCGATCCTACGCCCGTTCTTCCTGCATGGTTCGAAGCCAGCTGTAAGCAAATCCATGATCACTGGGCCAGGACTCTACGGTACTCCACCCTCTTCAGATCTTATGGAGATCACAGTAGTTTTCTGCCGCCGCGCAGCTCATGCCGTATCAGACAATCTGGTGGCATGGATGGAAAGCCTCAGTAGATATACCGGATCTGATCCGTCCAATACCGCTCCATCCGGCGCAAGGAATGGTTGATTTCCTTTATGCCCAGATCACCCAGCACCCGCCGGTCGATAATCCCCGCGGCATGGCGTTCAAACAATGCACCCAACTTAAAGCAAACATCGCGCCCCTGTTCGGTCAGGCGCACACGCACGGCCCGCCGGTCGATGGTGCATTTCTGGTGGTGCATATACCCCGCCTCCACCAGTTTCTTAAGATTGTAGGAGACATTGGACCCCTGATAATAACCACGGGTCTTCAACTCCCCGGCGGTCACCTCATTGTCGGCGACATTGAACAGCAAAAGGGCCTGAACCGGATTGATGTTCAAAAGACCGATCCGCTCAAACTCGTCCTTGATGACATCCAGCAGCAGGCGATGCAGCCGTTCGACCATCGACAAGGTTTCCAGATAGCCGGTAAGGAAATCACTGCCATCATCGACATTCCCGACAACCGCATGGTCCAGTCGCATGTTCATCTCATACTCCGCCTGCCTATTCCGCTGACAGACAAATGGCGAACAAAATGAAATATTCAGTTAAAATGCGGGACGTTTATTATCTTTCCCGCAAATCATGGAATGTGCGAAGCTCTGCAATCATCGTTTCCAGCCCGTCCGGTGCGGGATCCTGCCCGCCAAACACCCCGAACAATGTCTGGTCATCAACCTCCAGAAGTGCCTCATAACGCTGGACCATTTCCTCATCCATCCCGGCAAGCCGCGCATCGGCAAAGGGCCCCAGGATCAGGTCCATCTCGCGCATGCCGCGCCGCCAGCTGCGGATACGCAGGCGTTTCAGACGAGCATCCTCAATCATTGAGAACCTCGCGCAGCCGCGTTTCAAGCTGTCCCAGACGTTTTGACAATCGCGACTGACTGCGCCGGATTTCCGACATATCTGCCAGAATGCTCTTGGCGACATCGACGCTGGTATCCGCCTCCGGATCCGGGCCTGCCCCGCTGATCAGCCAAACGACCGAGACATTCAGAAGACCCGCCAACATCTGCATGCGATTGCCGCGCGGCTCGGACCGGTCATTTTCCCAGCGCCCCAAAGTTTTTGGACTGACACCCAGACGACCCGACAATTGCTTTTGCGACAGGCCTGCATGCTCTCGTGCAAGGGTCAGGCGGTCGCCCAGCGTTGCTGTCATATCAGAATAGTCGTCCTGCTTCATTGCGTCTCCTTCGCGTTGGAGCCTGTCTAACCTACGCGATCCGCAATAGCCACCATGCGCCAGAAGCACCGCACATTTGCGGTTGATTTTATTCCGCCGGTGCCGCTTGTTGGATCGGATAAGTCCCGCCCCAGCTTTCACGGTACATGCTCATGACCTCCCGCATCCAGTTGCAGCCGCAGCATTTGGTATTTGCCGCATTCTATCTGTATGCGCTGGGGCTGGGCGGCGTGTTTCCGCGGCTGGGCGATCTGCAATTGGCGATGGGGATCGGCAAGGACGTTCTGGGTCGGGCACTGATCGGGGCCGCCCTTGGCACACAGGTCGCGCTGATGTTCGCCGGTCCCCTGATCGAACGAATGGGCTATCGCCTGACATTGATGATTGGCCTTCCGGCATTGGCTTTTTTCATGGCCCTCGCCGCAATGACCACCGGCCCCTGGGGATTGTTTGCCGTGCTGTTCTGTGCCGGATTGCAGATCGGCGCGGTGGAAATCCTTGTCAATCTAGAGGCCGACCGGGTGGAACATCAAATCGGCCGCCGGATCATGAACCGCTCACATGCTTTCTGGAGCTTTGGTTTCTTCAGCGCTGGTCTGATCGGTGCAGCGACAAAGCAGGCAGAGGTGCCTGCAGGTCTGCATCTGGGCATTATGGCGCTGCTGATCACCCTGATTTCCGTTATTCTGATGCGGCACTACCACCCTGCGCCTGCACGCATGACGGAATCCCCCTCTCCTCAGCGTTTTGTCCGCCCGACCGGGCCGATCCTGGTTCTGGTTGCCTTTACGCTATCGGCCATGTTGCTGGAGGGTGGGGCTGCGGATTGGTCGGCCATCTATATGCGCGATGTGTTTGCTTCCGCCCCGTTCACACAAGGCTTTGCCTTTGCCATCGGCGCGTTTGCGCAGGCGGTGACACGGTTCTTCGCCGATGGCCTCGTGGAACGGATTGGACCGGTTCGAGTGGCGCGGGTTCTGGTTGCTGTGCTGGCGGCGGGCGTGCTGGCGGTGACCTTTGCGCCGCATGCCTTTGTCGCCCTGGTCGGTTTTGCCCTGATGGGCATTGGCACAAGCGCAATGTTCCCACTTGCCATGTCCGCCGCCGCACAGCGCACAGATCGCCCGGCCCGGATCAATGTCGCAGCGCTTGCCCAGCTATCCTTTGTCACATTCCTGATCGCCCCACCACTATTGGGCGAGATCGCTGAGGCTTTCGGCATGCGCGCCAGTTTTGGCATCGGCATTCCGCTGGTGGTTCTGTCCTGGTTCACCTTGTCATCACTGGCGCCGAAACCAGAGGGGCCATCCTGACGCGGGAAGCCGCGCCCCTTAGCGCAAGTTGCGTTTGACCGGAAACAGACAAAACGCAACTTGCAGTAGATCAGACCTGCGTCGCGGCAGCAGTGGCAACGTCCTTTAGCTTTTGCGCCTCTTCTTCGCCGACGATCACATAAGCTGCGCCACCATCGCGCCATTCCACCATGGTGACACCATTGATCACATCTTGCTTAAACGCATCGGTCGCGGGCTTGTCGCTTTGGATGATACAAAGCGCAATCACTTTCCCACTGGCATCGGTATAGATCAGCTGCGCCGTCAGATCCGGTATCTGGAACGAAGCCCCCACGGTGTTCGACAACCAGGTCTGCAAGTGATCGGCCTCATCCGCGCCAACCTCAACCAGATGGCGTTTTTGACTGGCATAGACGACATGGTATTCGGCAATGTCCTGCAGCCAACCGGCCGAGGCGACCTGCATCCCGGCGGGGCTGGTGCTGCGCCCGGCCATGTAACCGCCGGTTCCGGCCAGTACCGCCAACACGGCCGCTGCCGCCATCGCCGCCCATCCGGGCAGACGCGACACTGTGGCGGGGCGTGCGGGTTTGTCGTCCTCGGCCTTCGGTGCCTCATCCAGGGCGCGGTAAAGCGCAAGGGGTGCAGGCTCGTTCAGCATCTCATCGAAGGCGTCACAGGCACTGCTATTGGCCGCGATCAGCATCTCCATCTCGGCTCGCGCCTCGGGATCGATCTCAAGCAGCTTTTCAACCCGGGCGGATTCTTCGGCCGTCAACTCGCCATCGAGATACGTGCTTAGTTTTTCTCCGATCTCGCTCATGATGTCACCTGTTCGGCAATCCTGAGGCCATCGGCCAAGGTTTTACGGGCGCGATGTATCCGGCTCATGACGGTCCCGATTGGAATTTCCATCAGATCAGCCACTTCGCGGTAACTGTAGCCTTCGGCGCAAACCAGCATCAGGACCGAGGATAACTCGGACGGCAAAGCCGCGATACCGGCATTGACCTCGCCCATCAGCACCTTGGTTTCGTCCTGCGCCTCGACCTGCAATTCACCGGTTTCGGCAGCATCGACAACCCCCTCACCGGTACGAACCTTGCGCTTGCGCAATTCGCTGAACCAGTGGTTCCGGGTGATGCGAAACAGCCAGCGATCCAGCGGCTTATCCGGATCCCACTGCGCCCGATTGGACAGCGCTTTCATGCAAACATCCTGAGCCAGATCATCGGCATCGGCAGCATCTCGGGTCAGCGTCCGGGCGAACCGTCGCAGACGTGGCAGAAGGGCAATTATTTCCCTTCGGAACTGCTCTGTTTCACTCATCCCACCCCCACAGGATTCTCTTACGTTCTGCGTAAGCCTGCCTGACCTTTCTGCGCAATCTGTAGCGTCAGCGCGGTCAGGACAACCCCCAACTATCACGTAAGGGAAACCAGCGAAAGCGGGCTCGCGCTGCGGCTCTGACCTGTCGGTCTGGTATGTCAGGCAAGCTTGAGGCATCGTGGCTCTGAGTGGTTTTGGTTTCACAAAGGGTACGCCCCGAAGGCCGGGTTTATTCCCGCAGGTCATCATTTGTGACCATCGGCAATGCGCCAAGGGACGCCTGGCGGACAATCTGTTGGGGGGTTACGCGAAACCGTCAAGCTGATCATCCGGGACAGGCTTGGGCATCCTACCTTAGTCACGCTCAATCGGGTGAACCCAGATTTCTGCATCAGGCTCATGCGGGGCCTGCGTTCCGTCAGTGACAGCATCCAGCCTTTTCGCAACCGCCTGTGAGCGCGTATTGCCTCGGTCTATGTAGCTGCATAAGCGATCCAACCCCAGTTCCTTGCAGGCCCATTCCTTCACCGCCATCGCCGCCTCTGTTGCATAACCGTGCCCTTCAGCGCCTTCGAACAGATGCCAGGCCAGCTCAATCTCGGGCCAGTTGGAATGCTTGATCAGGCCCACACGGCCAACGGGTTGCCCAGTCTGCCGCAAGGTGACGGTAAAAAAGCCAAAGCCGTGCCAATGCCAGTGTCCTATTCCTGCAAGAAACCCGAACCAGGCCTGTTCTTTCGTAACCGTCTCTCCCTGCGCGACCATGGATGGGGCACTGGTCATGAAGCGTGTGAACGCCGCCAGCTCACTCCGTTCGGGGCCACGCAGCACCAACCGTTTTGTCATGAGCGTCGGTGCAGTCGAAAGATTTTGCATCCGTTCCCTTTGCTTTCGCGGAGTATCTGTTTCCATAGCGCCAAAGGCCGCATATCGGCCTTACCCCATATAGCTGGACAAACTACAGATCACTCAGCCTTATTCGCAGCGGCACGAATGGCCCGAATGTTGTCGCCATAGACATCTGGGGTCCCGACAGAACCGCCCCGGAACACAGCCGACCCGGCGACCAGCACGTCCGCACCGGCGGCAGCCACCAAAGGTGCGGTGCCGGGATCAACACCGCCGTCAATCTCGATATGGATCGGACGGTCGCCAATCATGGCTCTCAGGCTGCGAATTTTCGATGTCATATCGATGAATTTCTGCCCGCCAAATCCCGGGTTCACCGTCATCACGCAAATAAGGTCTGTTAGATCCAGCAGATGCGAGACGGCTCCCGCCGGGGTGCCGGGGTTCAAGGCCACGCCCGCCTTCATTCCCGCGGCCCGGATGGCCTGCAAGGTGCGATGAATATGCGGCCCTGCCTCAACATGCGCCGTCAGAATATCGGCACCGGCCTCGGCATAAGCGTCGATATACGGATCGACCGGGGCGATCATCAGGTGCACATCCATGACGGTGGTCACGTGGCGGCGGAAAGCCTTTACTGCCGGCGGGCCGAAGGTGAGGTTGGGCACGAAATGGCCGTCCATCACATCCACATGCACCCAATCAGCACCTTGCGCTTCGATCGCCGCAATCTCGCGTCCGAAATCGGCGAAATCGGCGGACAGGATGGATGGCGCGATCTTGATGGAACGGTCGAATGGCATGGTTTTCCTCCAGCAGGCGTTCGGATTGATGCGTCTTTCCCCTATCGCGATGAAAAGTGCAACCGCCGCGCGCAGAACCCCAAGCTGCTGCGCCCTCAATCGCCCTTGGAGTTTTCGCCATCACCGGAGGGATTTGCATCACTTTGCTCAGGATCGGCGGACGCTGCGCGCAGCGCTCTCCCTTCAATCTCGGCGTTCAACTCTGCCCCAATCAGCACCACAAGAACCGTCAGCCACAGCCACAGCATCAGAACGATAACCCCGGCCAGCGCACCGAAACTCTCATTATAGCTGGTAAAATGTGAGACATAGATGGTGAAAGCGACGGAGGTGGCGACCCAGCTGAAAAATGCGAATAGCGCGCCCGGTGTCAGCCAGACCAGCCGGACCTGACGGCGTGACGGACCGAACCGATAGAGAACCGCAAGTCCTGTCAGGGCGGTCAGCGACAGCAATATCCAACTGCCGCCCCGCGCAGCCGCATCCGCCACCGGCCCCAGGGGCACATAGGCCAACAGAACTGGGATGCCCACCATGGCAATAGCGACCAGCACCAAACCAATGACCATAGCGATGGTCATCCCCAGAACGATCAGGTTCCGCAAGACAATGCCGCGGCTTTCCTGCACGCCATAGGCCACATTCAGCCCGTCACACAGCACATTGATCCCGCGTGAGGCAGACCACAGCGCAAAGGCGACGGAGACCACAACGGTAAGTTCCAAGCCGCTGGAGGCCGCAACCGACCCCGCCTGATCGCGGATGATGCTAAGCACATCCTCCGGCACAAGACCATTGAGCTGATCAAGTTGTTCAAGGATTTCCTGACGTTCCAGTACCAGGCCACCGATGGCCAGCACAGCCGTCAGCGCCGGGAACAGGGCCAGCAGGCAAAAGAAGGCGACACCGGCAGCGATCAGCGACAGCCTGTCCTTGCCGACCCGGCCCAAAACCCGAAAGGCAAGCGCAAACCACCGGGCAAGTGGTCCTTTTAGCATTGCGCGGATCGCGGTTCTGATCATACGCCCAGATGTCACTTCAATCCGCCCAAATGCAACGGTCTTCCTGTTCTGGCCTAGGTCGCGGGCGTGGCTTTGTCAGCACGCCAGCCCCTTACACGAAACCCGGTATCCACCCGTGGCGTCTGATATGGCAACGGCTTGGCAGTATTGCTACCCGGATTCCCAAAAACCGAAGGGTAGCTTAAGGCCCCACCAGCAAGTCCCGCTTCCGAAACAAGACTTTAGCACCGTCACAGTTCTGAGATGTAACCTCGCTATGGTCTTCCGCCAGAACGTGTTGAGTGTGGGCATGCAGCATCTACATCTAGCCGGAGTCGAAAAGGCTTTTGGTGATACCCCTGTGTTACGTGGCATTGATCTGGCAGTGGAGCCGGGGGACTTTCTGACCCTCGTCGGGCCGTCCGGCTGCGGGAAATCTACGCTGCTGCGCATCCTTGCTGGGCTTGAGGCACCGGATGCGGGCCGGGTTATTGTCGACGGTCGCGACATGACGGATGTACGGCCTGCGGCGCGCAATCTGGCGATGGTGTTCCAATCCTACGCCCTTTATCCGCATCTGACTGTGGCCGAGAACATGATGACGCCGCTGAAGCTGCGCGATCTTGGCACGGTGGAGCGCCTGCCGCTGCTGGGGCCATTGCTGTCACGCTCCAAGCGCACCGAGCTGCTGAAGCAGGTACACAACGTCGCCGAGACACTTCAGATCACACCGCTTCTGGATCGCAAGCCCGGCCAGTTGTCCGGCGGGCAACGCCAGCGCGCCGCTTTGGGCCGGGCCATGGTGCGGCGTCCCGAAGCCTTTCTGATGGATGAGCCGCTGTCCAACCTTGACGCCGCGCTGCGGGTCCATATGCGCGCCGAACTCAGCGAATTGCACCGGCGGCTGGAAACGACCTTTGTCTACGTCACCCATGATCAGGCCGAGGCACTGACCATGTCCACGCGCATGGCGGTGATGATGGGCGGGCGTATCCTGCAACTGGGTGCGCCGGATGAAATCTACACCAATCCCACCTCGATCGAGGTGGCGCGCTTTGTTGGCACGCCGCGCATCAACATCCTGCCGACCGAGGTGGGCCCGGACGGCGCACTTGGGCTTGAGGGGGAGTTGCTGCCGGTCAGGGTCGATGCCAAAGGACCGCTGCAGCTTGGCATAAGGCCAGAACATATCGCCCTTGCCCTGCCCCGCCGGGCCAAGCTGACCGCAAGGCTGAAGTTCCGGGAAAACCTTGGCGCAGATGTCTTTCTGCACGCCACCACAGGCGAAGGAAACGAAATCATCGCCCGCGCCCTGCCTGCCGAGGCACAAGGCCTGAATGAAGGCGACATGCTGCACCTGTCGCTTGATCCCACGAAAGTTTTGCTGTTCGGCCAGGATGGCCAGCGGGTGAATGCGACCACCCAGCCAGCGCGAGCCTACGCATGACGCGATCCCGCGCGCATCTTTGGTTCATCGGCCCTGCGGTATTTCTGATGCTGGCGGTGCTGATTGCGCCGATCCTGGTGGCCGCTGCGCTTAGCGTGACGGACTATTCGCTGGGCAATGACGGCGCGAGCTATGTCGGGCTGGAGAATTACGAGAACCTGTTCACCAAATCGACCTACAAAAAGATGTTCTATGCCAGCATCCTTTATGTGGTCATCGTTGTGCCAGCCTCGGTCATTCTGGGTCTGGGCACGGCACTGCTGATCAGTTCCGTCACGCGTTTTGGCGACCTTTACAAGACTATCTACTTCCTGCCGGTCATGGCCGCCCTACTGGCCATGGCCATCGCCTGGGAATTCACCCTGCATCCCACACTCGGCCTTTTGAACAAAACGCTTGAGCTGGGCTGTGGCACGTTTCTGGAACGGCTGGACTTTTTCGCAGAAGGCTGCGGGCGGACCTTCCCGGTATGGCTGGGCGACAAGCGCTACACGATCTGGATCATTGCCTTTATCGGCGTCTGGCAGGCCTTTGGCTTTAACATGGTGCTGTATCTGGCTGGCCTGACCTCCATCCCGCGGGAGCTTTACAACGCAGCCGATGTCGATGGCGCTGACAGCGGCTGGGAACGGTTTCGTCTGGTCACCTGGCCGATGCTGGGGCCGACCACGGTTTTTGTCGTGACGATCACAACCATCCGCTCATTCCAGGTGTTTGACACGATCGAGGCGCTGACCAGCGGCGGGCCGTCCAAGTCCACCTACCTGATGATGTACGCAATCTACGAAAAGGCCATCAAACAGAACCTGATGGGCGTCGGGGCGGCGATCACTGTCGTCTTCCTGATCTTCGTTCTGATCCTGACCCTGTTCCAGCGTTGGCTGGTCGAAAGAAGGACCCACTACACATGACCGAGATTGATCCGTTCCGCTTTACCATGGCCTGCATCTTCGGTGTCTCTGACGACAGCTGGATTGCCCGCCTGCGCCGCCGTATCTGGAAATGACCGCCGCCGCCCCTGTTGCCACGCAAAGCGTCCGGTTTTCCACCGCGGAGGCGATCAAGCATGTCGTGCTGATCCTGGGCGCGGTGATCGTGCTGATCCCCTTTTATGTGATGGTCAGCTATTCGCTGAAAGCCCCGGCCGAGATCATGCAAGGCACGGGCGGCTTCTTCGGCTCTCAAGCTCCGTTCCGCGATGACTATTGCATCAAGCTGGGCCGCGATGCGGCGGAGTGCATGGTTAACCCGGCGGTCTACAACTACACCACCGCGTTCGAGAAAGCGCCGCTGCTGCGCTATCTGCTGAACGGTGTGATCGTCACCGTCTCCATCTTTGTTATTCAGGTGATCATCGCCCTGCCCTGCGCCTATGCACTGGCCAAGTTGCGCTTTTGGGGGCGCGAGGCGGTGTTTTCCATGGTGCTGCTCTGCCTTCTGATCCCCGTCCATGCCATCGCCCTGCCGCTTTATATCATGCTGGCCAAGCTGGGGCTGACCAACAGCTATGCCGCCCTTGTGATCCCTTGGACGATCAGCGTTTTCGGCATTTTCCTGATGCGCCAGTTTTTCATGACGGTGCCCGATGATCTGATTGATGCCGCACGGATGGACGGGATGTCCGAATTCTCGATCATCTGGAATGTCATGTTGCCGGTGGCGATCCCGGCGCTGATGGCCTTTGCCATCTTTTCGGTGGTCGCGCATTGGAACGACTATTTCTGGCCGCGCATTGTCATCACCGGCAATCGCAACCTTTTCACCCCGCCCTTGGGTCTGCGTGAGTTCAAGGGCGACGCCGATGGCGACAATTTCGGGCCGATGATGGCCACGGCTGTTGTCATCGTCACCCCTTTGATCGTGGCGTTTCTGCTGGCGCAGAGACGGTTTATCGAAGGCATCACGCTTTCAGGGATGAAGTGATCCCGTTTCCTTTCCATCCAACAGGAGTGAGTAAGATGAGAAAGACTCTCAGTGCCCTTGCGGTGCTTATGGCTGCGGCCCCAGCCGTTGCACAGGACGAGAAAATCGTCGTGGAATTCGCCTATCCCTACAGTCACCTCTTTGATGTGACCTATGAAAAGATCCTGCCGCAGTTCTATGCGCAGCATCCGAATATCGAGATCAAGATCCGCGCCACCTACGAAGATTACGAGGACGGCACCAACACCATCCTGCGCGAATCTGTCGCTGATGAGCTGCCGGATGTGACAATGCAGGGTCTGAACCGTCAGGCCATTCTGGTGGAGAAGGGCATCGCCCGGTCGCTGGAGCCGTTCATCGCAAAAGAAGCTGATTTCGCCAAGGATGGCTATCACGAGGCGATGCTGGAACTCGGCACGTTCAATGACGAAGTGTACGGTCTGCCCTTCTCGGTCTCGCTGCCGGTTGGTTATTACAACTGGGAAGTGATGGCGAAGGCCGGGATCACTGAGGTCTCTCAGCTGCCCAAGACTTGGGACGAGGTGATCGCCACATGCGGCAAGCTGCGCGAAGCCGGTGTCGAGAACCCGATGTTCTGGGGCTGGAACATCACCGGTAACTGGTTCCTGCAGGCCCTGATGTGGTCGCAGGACAAGCCGACCGTTGTGGATGCTGATTTCCAGCTGGACACGCCTGAAGGTCTGACCGCGCTGAAAACCATGCACAAGTTGTTCCGCGAATGCGAGATGCAGAACCTGGAATGGAAAGCCGCCCTGACGGCGTTCTCCGCGGGCGAGGTTGGTATGATGTTCTGGTCCACCTCTGCCGTTGGTGCCGTGGAACGCTCTATGGGTGATTTCACGCTGGTGACCAACGAATTCCCCGGCCTGACCGCCGAGGGACCGATGGGCCTGCCTGCAGGCGGGAACGCGGCGCTGCTGGTCTCTACCTCGGACGATCCGAAAGAGCTGGAAGCGGCATGGCTGTGGCTGAAGTTCATCACCTCGGGCGAAGGCGCTGCCGAAGTCGCCCGGACCACCGGTTATATGCCGCCGAACCAGGCTGCCAACGAAATCATCCTGAAAGATTTCTACGCCCAGAACCCCGCCAAGGCGACCGCCGTGCGTCAGCTGCCGCTGCTGCGCGAATGGCAGGCCTATCCGGGCGATAACGGTCTGGCGATCACTCAGGTGATTTATGACGGGCTGGAGGGCATCGTCACCGGCGATTACGACGATATGGAAGAGCTGCAACAGGAACTGAACGAAGAGGTTCAGGACTTGCTGCCCAGCGACGGCTCGTAAATGCCAATCGGCCCCTCCGGTTCGCCGGAGGGGCCTTTTTGATCAAGGGACCCCTGCCATGAAACTGCTGCAACTGACCGACATCCATCTGACCACCCCGGGCCAGTCCATTGGCGGGCGCGATCCCAACGAGAATTTTGAGCGCGCGCTGACACATGCGCTGGCAGATCACGCCGATGCCGAAGCGCTGTTCATCACCGGAGATTTGTCCGACTGGGGCGAGCGGGCCGATTATGAACGCCTGCGCGACCGGCTTGCCGACCTGCCCCTGCCCGCGCATCTGTGCATCGGCAATCATGATGACCGCGAGACGCTGCTGTCCGTCTTCCCTGAACTGGCGGATGAAGACGGCCACGTACAGAAAGTCGTACCGCTAAGCCTTGGCCATGCCATCCTGCTGGACACATGGGGTCCCGAGACCCATGCCGGGCATTTCTGTGCCACCCGCGCAGCATGGCTGGATCGCCAGCTGTCCGCGCTGGATGGGCCGGTTTGGCTATTCATGCACCACAATCCAGTGCCCCTTGGTATCGGCCCGATGGACAAGATCATGCAGCTTGACGCCAAGGTGATGGCCGAGGCGCTGGCGCCGCATAAAGGTAAGGTCCGGCATATCTTTCATGGTCACTGCCACCTGCCCCTGTCCGGCTCCTGCTGCGGTATTCCGTTTTCAGCACCGCGCGGGACCAACCATGCGGGTTGGCCGGATTTCACCGCGACAGAGCAACTGGCGGCCTCTGACCTGCCGGAAGGCTATGCCGTCATTCTGACCCATGGCGACGATGTGATGGTGCATATGGTGGAGTATGGCTATCAGGGCGAAGTACGCCGCGAAGGCTCGCCCGATTACGCAGACTGGGACCGGCTGACGATGGTGCGGTAGGCCGCCCCCTTACCTCCCTGCAACCTAAATGGAGTGCCAGCGCGGAGCAAAGGCCGAAGGCCGCCGCGCATCGCCGAGCCGTCCCGTCGGCACGGCGATTGGGTGGGTCTTGGTGCGCCGGATGGATGGTGCGCGCCTGTGGTGAAGATAAACCGCTGCTGAACCGACGCAGGATCGCCGCGCCACGGCTCGGCGATCCACGGCTCTGCACCCGGTAAAACAAAGCTCAGACAAGGTTTAAGGTAGCGCCAATCTACCCCGGCGCCCGGATCACCAGATATTGCGCATAATCGCGGTAAAGCGTGCGCCACTCCGACGCCCCACCAATCTCATCCGCGATATCGGCACCCACAATCGCCAGATCCGCGCGCGGCGTGACATGGAACTTTGCCAGCCATGCCGTAAGGCCCCGTCCGAACCAGCGCGGCAGGCGGTTCTGGCTTGAAAAATCCACCACGTGAACCTCGCCGCCGGGGGCCAGTTGCCGGGCGGCATGGCGCAATGCGGCTTGCCAGCCGGGGATCATCGACACGGCATAAGACAAAACAATCCGGTCAAACCCCTGCACGCCGAACACCGCTTTGGGATCAAAATCTGTCGCATCGGCCCGCGCCAGTTCCACGCGCCCCTCCAACCCCTTGCCTTGCATCTTGGCCGTGGCCGACCAGAGCATCTCGGCCGAGATATCCAGCCCACAGAGCAGACATTCAGGATGCCGCTTGGCAATCAGCGCCAGATTGCGCCCGGTGCCACACGCCACCTCCAGCACCCGTCCCTTGGGCGGCGGGGCTAGCTCAGAGATCAGGTGATCGCGTCCTAACAGGTAATATCGCCGGGTCAGATCATAGATCCGGCGCTGATGCCGATAGGTCGCATCCATCAACTCTGCATGAGAGGTATCGCTCGGCATCCGCTTATCCCTCGAACCGGTAAAGATGCACACCACCATAGATGGCCGAACGGTCCGACTTAAAGGCCGTTTCGGAAGCAGCCGCATCATAGGCCCAACGATCCAGCACCGCAGGCTTGACCCGGCCGGGCAGGATATCAGCCGCCCCGCCCGTTCGGAACAGAACCCGCGCACCCGGCGCGGCGGTGCGGGTGATTTCCTGCCACAGCGCATTCAACTGATCGTCATTCATCCAGTCCTGAGCATCCAGCAACACGAAACAGTCTTTGCTGGCGGCCGGTTGCTCCGCCAGCAAATCGGTCAGCGACCGGTTCAGGACAGTGACATTCGCCCTCCCCTCCCGCACCGCATCAAAATGCGCTGCTTCAAGATAGGGTGGTAAGGCCCGCGGCGCATCGGGTTTGTAATGCCGGGCAAAGGCTTGCCAGGCGAAATAGTTCTGATCAATCGGGAAATCGCACATCAGCTTGCGCACCCGCTCGCGCAGCACCGGCAACACGTCGCCGCCGCCATCTGCGGCCAGCTTGTCATATTGCGCAGGCGGAATGCCCAGCCCAAACAGCGAGGCCCGGCGACGCACCAGCGCCTTGACCAGCCAGCGCTCAAATTGCGGGGCGATCTTGGCATCAAAGAACGCTTTCTGTTCCTCCAGCGTCTTGCACTCCAGCAACGGGCGAAATTTCACGCCGCCCATCCAGGCGATCACATGCACACTGGCCAGAAACCGGCCGAGCAAACCGAACCGATAGAACCCGCGGGAAAACCGGCTGATCCGGCGGCGCACCAGCGCCCGCCCAGACCAGTAGGCCTGCGTATCCGCATCAAGGTGCGGGGCAAGGTCGCGGTGATAGACGTCAATATTCTCCGCTTTGTCCGCCTCGACAAAGAAGCGCTGGAATGCAGCGTGATCCAGATGCCGGGCGGCCGTCAGTTTCAGCCGGTTCAGCGCCACATGCGCGGGCGACAAGTCCACAGCGGTGATGCTGGCGGGGCGCGCAGATAGATAGGACATCACATTGCAGCCGCCCGATGCGATACAGACCAGATTGTCCGATGGACCGATCTGCAGCGCCGCCATATCCGCAACCGGATCTTCCCAGATTTGCGGATACACCAGGCCGCGGAACAGGCGCGAAAAGCTGCGCTCCAGCAGGCCAGAGCGGCTCATCGCCTTGTTCTGATGCACCGCCTGGGCCAGTTGGCCATCGACATTGGCAAGGTCGGTCATGAGGTGCTTTCCTTTTCCCGGTTGGTCGCACGCTGGCGGTCTTTGCGGCGTTGGACGGCCCGGCGACGGCGGGCAAATGATTGGCCCGTGCCGTTCTGCTGTGCCCATTCGATCAGTTTAAGCTGCCCTTCATGGGTTTCGATCACGGCCGTGCAGCTTTCCACCCAATCGCCTGTATTGATATAGTCAATCTCGCCGACCCGGCGCATGGCAGCACTGTGGATATGGCCGCAGACAATACCGTCATACCCGCCGCGCCGCGCCTCATCTGCAAGGACGGTCTCGTATTCCGAGATATAATTGACGGCTTTCTTGACCTGCTGCTTGGCCCAGTTCGACAAAGACCAATACTGCCCACCATAAAGCCGCCGGGCTTTGTTGACCCAACGATTAAGCCAGAGCGAGAATTCGTAGGCCTGGTCACCAACATGGGCCAGCCATTTGGCATTCATCACAATGGCATCGAACTGATCGCCATGGGTCACCAGAAAGCGCCGACCGTCAGCGGCCAGAAAATCCGCTTTCTCCAACACCTCGATCCCGCCGAAATGCGTGCCGAGATAGTTGCGGGCAACCTCGTCATGATTGCCGGGCACATAGATGATCTGGGCTCCGTCATGCGCCTTTTGCAGAATCGCATGCAACACATCATTATGCTCCTGCGGCCAATGCCACCCCCGTCGCAACCGCCAGCCATCGACAATATCGCCGATCAGATACCAGGTCTCCGCCTCGTGGCGTTCCAGAAAATCGAGAAGTTTATCGGCCTGACACCCCCGGGTCCCCAGATGGATGTCCGACAGAAAGATCGTACGGCAGTGCCGGCTCATATCGCGCGGGTCGAGGGCGTTCATGAGAGATCAATCCTGCATTTTGATTGCATTTTTGCGACAGCTAGCTAAATCTTGTGTGTCAGATGCGAAGTGACGCAATGGGGAGCTCAACCCCTGCCTCAATTTCAGTTGTTCGCATCCGACAGCAGCCTCCAAATTCAACCTGAAGATGAAAACATATTTTCTATCCGGTCCTTCGATCATATGACAGATCCCGGAATCGGACCATGCGATGACTTCAAAAAACCTGACCTGCCCCCCGAAACTTCCCTCGTTCTGATGTAGAGTTTGCTCAACCTTTTGAAGGAGCAAACGAATGCGAAAGAGCCGTTTCACGGAAGTCCAAATCATTGGGATGATCAAAGAACAGGAAGCCG
>NZ_JBTLNE010000004.1:0-99902 GCF_054457435.1 Halovulum sp. GXIMD14793
CGGCTTCCTGTTCTTTGATCATCCCAATGATTTGGACTTCCGTGAAACGGCTCTTTCGCATTCGTTTGCTCCTTCAAAAGGTTGAGCAAACTCTACATCAGAACGAGGGAAGTTTCGGGAGGCAGGTCACCGCTTTTGCTGCCTCACTGCTCGCAGTACCGCTGCAGGCTGGCAACGTCGAACCTTTCGTCGTCGTTGAAGAAGTCGTACAACCTGCGGGTTCCAACGCGGGTTGGATCGTTTTGGGACTGGCCGCGATTGCTATCGGCATCGCCATCGCAACCAGTGACGATGACGACGGCAACAACGAAGAACCAACAGGCCGCGTCGCAGTAGACTAAAGCGTTTCAAGTTTACCTTGAGACATCAAATAAAATCGAAACGCGTACACCATATAGGCTTATCACTGCGTTTCGGGATGATCCTTTGTCTCAGGTTTATCCCGAAACGCTTTAATAGCGCACCCTATCCAAACGCACTTTCGGTAAGTGCCTGCCTGGGCACCCCCTCGGCAGGCATTTACTTGCCGGTATATGGTTCGATCACATCCAGATCGATCAGACCCTGATCCGGCCCCAGCCATTGCTGCGACTTCCAGATCCGGCCTGCATTATCCACCAGATGAAACGCCCGGAACTCCACGCCGCCACCCTTGCAGGCCTCTGCCATCAGGGTGCCGGTATGCTGACGTTCGACAATCACCACTGTTGTCTCGCCGCCCGCGCCAAATCCACATTTCACCGTGATTGACCGACCCGCCGGACCGTCCCCGGGGAAGGTGTAGGTACGCCGAATGCTCTTGGGCCAGTTCTGCGGCGGGGTTGCGCGCACCACCGGGTCATCACCACTGCTAGACACACTTAGCAAATCATAGCCAAACCCGCGCGACCCGGTGATCAGACTGCCGCGCAGCGTGACCGATTGTGAAAAGCGCGAAACAAAGGTGACATAGGGGCCATTCACGCTGGTCGCGTTCATCAATGTGCGGCCCTTATCCCCCGGCAACTGAACATAGATCAGCGACCCACCGCTTTCCTCGACCAGCTTGCGGGTCAGCTTCTGCCCGCCACCACCGGCTGGCTCGTCCGGTCCGCTGCGAAACCTTTCGGTGATCTTGCCAAGAAAGACCGAAGCCATGGACTTTTCGCCGCCGCTGGAACAGCCGACCAACGACAAAGCGGTCAGCGCGATCAGCCCGCGCTTCACTGCCAAAATGTTGACCATTGGTCCTCCAACGAATTGGCATCAGCGTCGCGGATGCGGTCATATAGCCGCCCGGCCACACCCAAACGCGCGCCGCCATCGCGGGCACGATCAGCCATGGACAGGGATGCAGTGGACCGTGTTTCTTGCGGCAAGCCCCAGCGCAGCGGCATCGTAACCGTCACACCCTTGGCATAGCTACCCTCGCCAAAATCCTCAACCGAGACATTGGTGCGGGTGACATAGGCACTGACATCCCAGCCATTTGCGAACCGCCGCGACAGGGTCAGGGTCGCGCCCCAGTCTCCAGCCAGATAGCGCCCGGCATCCAGCTGCGCCTCGATCCCATGGAAGCCGGTGTCCCAGTAAACCGAGGCATGACCCGTGGTCACACCATAATCCAGCAGGCCAAACGGCTTGACCGGATCACGCTTGCGGGCATGGTTCACCTCTACCCCGAAGGCCAGGTCCGAATCCGTCGGGGCCCAAAGCACCTCGCCGCTGACACCGGCATACATACGTTCCAGCAGACCGGCCGAGACGCGGCCATAGAACGCCGGGGACAGTTTGAAAACATAATCCCCGGTCAGGCGCTCCAGTTCGACCGCATCACCGGCATAATACTGGCCACTGTCAGACCGGACCACCGGCACATCCGAAACCGGAACCGGCGGGGCCGAGGCTTCAGAGCCGACAAGACGCTTGGAAATCTCGGCCGATACGGACAGCCCCCGGGTGAACTGGTAGCGCGCGTTCGCATTCAACTGCAGATCGATATCAAGCTCGCTATCGGGGTCGAACAGGCTGAACGGCACGGACGGGTTCAACGCCCAGCTAAAACGACGGAAATCGTTGCGCTTGTAGACACCATCGCCGTCCAGGCTTCCCACAGCATCGCTTAGTTCCGCCGCCTGCCAGGCCGACAGGGACGCACCGGGACGATCAACCTGCGCCTCCAGGTCCGAGCGTTTCAGTTCCACCGTCGTGGTCGCAAGCGACCCTTCGATCGGCGTGATCCTGAACACCTCGACTGAGGGCGGCATCGCAGCGGCCAGAACCCGCGCCGTGCGGCCAATGGCACGCGGCAGACGCTTGGACCGGCCCGAGACAATGAAGATATCGACCTGACGTGCGCCGATACGCATTTCTTCGACGATAATGGAATCCTCGGCCAGAACCTTGGATACGGCGGTGACCAGTTTGGTGCGGTTCTTAG
Source organism: Halovulum sp. GXIMD14793 (assembly GCF_054457435.1). Lineage (NCBI taxonomy): Bacteria > Pseudomonadati > Pseudomonadota > Alphaproteobacteria > Rhodobacterales > Paracoccaceae > Halovulum > Halovulum sp. GXIMD14793. Next base: position 2,420 of record NZ_JBTLNE010000004.1, read on the forward strand.
CGCTGCCTGCCCAGTTGGTGTTCATGGGCGCATTGGCCGGACGTGCCAGCAGCGGGGTTGGCCCGCGGCCGAAATCAGGTGCCGCCAGCGGGCGGCGCGGGTTGCCCGCAATGGTCAGTTGAAAGCCGACTGTGTCACCATACAGGTAATAGGCATCCAGCGTGAAAATCTTCTGCGTTTTGTAGCGCAGGCCGAAGTTGAACGGCGATTTGGCGTCAAAGCCGACGGCCTGCTCTGCCGTATAGGCGTCCGAGGAATACTCCGCCAGCAGGGTCAGCCCCTTGACCGGCGTCTGCCATTCCACCCCGCCAAAGAACGCCGCATCGCCGCGGAAATACTGGCCGAATTGCGGGCGTCCCGCGGGGCTGGTGACCGGATCACGCTCCCCAAAGCCCAGATCAAATCCGCCGCGCGACCCCAAGCGTCCCCAGCCGATCCCAGCGGTGACCCGAATGTCCTTGGTCAGGGACTTGCTGGCGACCAGATATTCCGCGCCATGCGGCCCTTCGCCCAGAAAATCGCGAAAGCCCAGGGCCAGGCCGGGCATACGGTCGCCCTCTTCCAGCAACTGGAACTGCAGATCAAAGCTGCGCGCAGACAGGTTGGACCCGCCATCAAGGTCATCCACCGTAACGTGGCGCACGGTCCCACTGACCCTTGGCAGGATCTGAAAGGTCATCCCGGTCCGCAGGTTGCCTTTGAAATAGCTGCTGGAAAAAGCCAGTTCCGCATCGGGCATCTGCACGGCGGCAGGCATGTCGATCAGGCCCGGCGCGCCATAGGTGTTATAACCCGGCGATTGCGCCATAGCAGGCAAAGCAACGCTGAAACCAAGAAATGCGGCCAAAGGCAATCGTGACATAGAGGCTTCCCCTTCCATCCCACCTCGTTTGTCATGAAAACAACGCGGCTGACAATGGGTTTGGCGCAGATTTTGTCGATATGTCACGCCTCGGCGTTCAGAATTGCCCTTAGACCGGCGTGATAGTCCGGATAAAGCAGCTTTACCCCCAACTGCTCCTTGATCCGTGCGTTGCTGACCCGCTTGTTATCCGCATAGAAGCTGCGCGCCATGGGCGACAGATCGGCGGTTTCAAAGGGGATATCGGGGGGCACGGGGACGCCCAGCAGATTGGCGGCCTCTTCTATCACATCCTGCGGCGGGGCGGGCAGATCATCGGCGACGTTATAGGCCGTGCCCGGATCGGGCCGCGCGATTGAGGCCGCCACGATCTGTGCGATATCTTCGACGTGAATACGGCTGAACACCTGGCCCGGCTTGACGATCCGGCGCGCTGTGCCATCGCGCAACTTGTCAAAGGCCGAGCGTCCCGGCCCATAAATCCCCGCCAGATGGAACACATGCACCGGCAGGCCATGGTCCTGATGCAGCGCCATCCAGTCATCATATTGCCGTGCGCGCAGCGCCCCGCGATGGCCGTTCGGCACATGCGGTGCGGTTTCATCCACCCATTCGCCATTTGCCCCGCCATATACCCCGGTTGTCGACAACAGGCCCAGCCATTGCAGATTGGGCAAATCGCCAGCATGGGCGCGCAGCACATCCAGCACCGGGTCACCCTCCTTGCCCGGCGGAACCGAGGACAGGATATGCGTGGCCGCCTTCAGCGCGGGCACCACGTCCTCCCCCGGCCAGCGCAAACCATCGCGCCCGTCCCGTGTCGTGCCCGTCACACGCCAATCCTGCGGGTCCAGCAGCTTCGCCAGATACCGCGCCGAATAGCCATAGCCGAATACAAGAAGATGGTTCACAGACATGCCCTCCACCGCCCTTGCTGTCACAGCCGGGGCGTCGGCTCAAGTGGGCTTGTCATGATAGGTCAGGGCATGGCGGATCATTTGCGACAAAAGGGCGGGCTTGATTTGATCGGGATCGGTGAACAGCACGGCCCGATTGCCCTCGAACTGAAACGCGTCTCCAAAGGTATCCCGAAAGGCCGGGATCACCTGGCTTTGGCAATGGGCATAGATCGCAAAACCACCGGCTTTGGGCACACCCAGACGCAATGTCGTGCCTTTCGGCGCCAGATAGGCGGGCTGCCCCCAACGCAAGGCTTCCTCCACCTTGATCCCGGCCTGATCCGCCACCTCAAGGATCAGATGCCGCAAGGCCAATGCCCCCCGGCGTGCATCCGCCGGGAGGGTGCCAAAGGCCTGTGCGACCGCGCCTTGCGGCTCAGACCAGCGGGACGCAGACATCTGTCAGCAGGTCCTCAGGCGCGACCTCGCGCGGGTTGTTGAGGTAAAGCTCATAGGGCGGCACATCGCGTGCCTCTTCGCCGGATTTCGGCAACCACTCACCATAGAGATGCTGATAGGCCGCCCCCAGCCCGGCATAGGGTCCCTTGAAGTGCATCACGGCGACCTTGCCGGCGGGCAGGTCAACCGTATCAAAGCCCTCTGGTGTTGCCATGCCGGTATCGCGCAGGATCAGCCCGGCATGAGAGCGCAAATCCTCATCCGGCACGGTCCCCGGAGAGTTGTAAAACACCCCCACCATGCCAGCGACCTGCGGCCAAAGATTGCGTGTTGCCGCCAAAGCGGCCACCTTTTCAAAGGCTTGGTTGATGGCCATGAAACTGCCCTTGTGTTCCAATGCCGCAACCTTGCGCGCCTCGACCTGTTGAATTTCTATCGGATACATCTGCTTTTCTCCTGTGTCGGGTTTCAGACGCAGCGGCAGAAGCTTACCCCCATTGCGGAAGGCTTCGGGGGGCAGGCCATAGGCCTCACGGAAGACCCGCGCGAAACTGCGCTGGTTGGGGTATCCGCACAGGGCGGCAACCTTTGTCAGGGGCAGGTTGCCATTAACCAGTTCTGCTGCGGCCCGGTTCAGCCGGATACGCCGGATTGCCGAGGCCAGGGTTTCCCCCTGAACGGCGGCAAAAACGCGGTGCCAGTGAAACCGCGACATCGCGGCGACATCGGCCAGGGTATCAAGGCTGAGATCCCCATCGAGATTTGCGTGGATGTACTCGAGCACCCGCAAAATCCGGTCTTCGTAACTGTGGCTCATGACCTCTCCTTTCGCTGCCAGACTGACATGGCATGAGGGGCGGTCACAAATCTTGCGGAGTTGGTCTGGCATCAACGCGGGGACCGAATTGCCGTCATCCTGGCCGAAAATGGCCTGCCAGCAAGCGTATGGCATGCGTATTGCGAGTGAAATTGTCAGAAATTGGTTCTCTGGTACAATAAATGAGGGCTATTGCTTCACAGGAAGACGGTGCAGTCATTCGCACTGAGCGCCGTGAAAGCTACCGACAGGCCCAAACTGTTGAATGCCGCGCGTTGCACGACCCACCACTTTCAGGTCGTATGGTAGGCGACTCATAGAATGCCGGGCGAAGTTCGCAGAAAGCCCTTGAATGAGGTCCTCTCTCAACTCAATTGAGCGGCCAGTGCAAACGCAAACCCAAGCAGGACGAGGCCCGAACAGACGCGGAAAACATCGTATCGCGCTTGTGTGAGGAACCGACTGCGAACCTTCTCCGCCAAAAGCGCATATGTGCTGAGCGATAGAATGGACAATCCGCAATAGGTCAAAACCAACACGATGGATTGCGGCCAGACGGCACGGGCCGGATCAAGCACCTGCGGAAAAAGCGCAAGATAGAAGAGCAGGGCTTTGGGGTTCGTAACGGCAAGCAGGAAGGCCTCGCGAAACAGAAGCTGAGGCAGTATGCGCTGGACCAAGGCTTTGTCCAAAACAAGAGGCTCATGCCTGATCATCAGCTTCACCCCCAGCCCGCCCAGATAGACAACACCAAGCCATCGAAACACCGTCCAGAGAATATCTGAGTTCACTACAAATGCGGCCACGCCACCGGCGCAAAGAGTGCCGCCAACAGCCAGTCCCAAAGCGTTGCCAAAGATAGTGGGCAGCACCGGCATGAACCCGAGCTGTAATGCCCGCCTGAGCGTGTTGAGATTGGCAGGTCCCGGCGTCACAATATTTGCGGCTGATATCATCGCGTATGACAGCCAAATTGCCCAAGACATGACTTAAACGCCCTTTCCAGCGCATAACTATGAATCCGCCAACGTGCAGTTTAAGCTGTCATATTGTCGATATCTTTTTCACATCGGAGGCTTTGGGCTGATATGCCACTCAGTATCAAAGATGAATTGGCTGGAATCTTTCACTATGGAAATCACACTTGATACGCTAGACCGCTCTCTGCTTGAAGAACTGAGCCGCAACGCCAGGTTAAGCTGGCGCGAACTTGCATCGCTGACCGGGGTCTCCGCACCAACTGTCAGAGATCGAATTCGGCGGTTGGAGGACACAGGCGTCATTTCCGGTTTCGGCGTTGAGTTATCTCCGAAAGCTCTGGGCTTTTCACTGGAGGCAATTGTTCGCTTCAAGCCCTTTCCGGCAAAAGTTCACCTACTTGCCGAAAAGATCATCGCTTGTGACCGCATCGTGCAGTGTGACAAGGTTACCGGCGAAGATGCCTTCGTCGCCCGCATGCTCCTTAGGATATCGCTGAACTGGATAAACTGCTGGAAGACTTTGCGATACATGCCTCGACCCAAACAGCGGTCATCAAATCCAGCACGGTTCGCATGCGCCAGCCACCACTTGACCGAAGTTGACCTGGGTCGTTGTTTCACGCCAAAGCTGACGTTCAAGCGCGTACAGTGACCGTGCATTTCGTCGACGTCTGATCTGTTCATGCGCAGCAAGGAGAAAGTCAGAGATACCTCTGATACAGTTCCATCTAGAGCCGGTGGGTTGACACCCACCCTACGGGCGGTCGCACTGCGGATACGGCGGCGGGGGCGCTTTGGTGGCGATCAAGTTGATTGCTGTTAACCGGGCAGCGCGTGCTCTTGAAGATATGCCGTCAAACCATCGGTCGTTGATTTTGTTCCGCACAATAGTTGATTGGCCCATGCCCCAACTTCAAACTGAACGATGTTCATCTCCCAAATACAGCCAACCACCTCTTTGACTCCATCCTTGAACTCTGTCGGGGTGTCCCAGCTTGCCCTCATCTGGTCGAGATGGGCCAAAACGCTGCCCCACTGCCAATAAAAAACCGGAGAGACGACCCCCACCTCTGCAAAGTGAACGATTTGAAATGCAACGCCTTGGTTGCCTGCTTCATTGTTCAATGACCCGGCTTTGGGCAATCGCCTTAGCGCTTCCTCAGAGGCTGCGGTCGCAATAGCTTCATCAAACTTTTTTCCATCGGCAAGAATGGCATATCGTTTCAGATACCACCCGTTTCTTTCAATATGCGAAAGTGCCAAAACCGGGCGCGGACGAAATGGCTGCAAACTGTTCAAATCAAACTCCTGAATACCGGTGCCTAAGCTTAGCTGAGCCGCATCGAAATACGTAGCGGTAAGATAGCAGACCTTCATCCATCGCGCCGCCGCAGAATCGTCATTTGCATTCATCGGTCATCGCGGCCATATGTCGGGGTAAGGAGATCAGCCGATGCAGAACTATCTGGATTTCGAAAAGGGCCTTGCCGAGATTGAGGGCAAGGCGGAAGAACTTCGCGCCATGGCCCGGACAAACGAGGACATGGATGTCGAGGATGAGGCCAAGGCGCTGGATAAAAAGGCGCAAGGCATGCTGACTGATCTTTATCGCGATCTGTCGCCCTGGCAGAAATGTCAGGTGGCGCGGCATCCTGACCGGCCGCATTGCAAAGACTATATCGACGCCCTGTTCACCGAATACACGCCCCTGGCGGGCGACCGGAATTTTGCCGATGATCATGCGGTGATGGGCGGCCTTGCGCGGTTCAACGACGCGCCGGTGATGGTGATCGGCCACGAAAAGGGCAATGACACCAAGACCCGCATCGAGCGCAATTTCGGCATGGCCCGGCCCGAAGGCTATCGCAAGGCGATCCGGCTGATGGATATGGCGGATCGGTTCGGGTTGCCGGTTATCTCGCTTATTGACACGCCGGGTGCCTATCCCGGCAAAGGCGCGGAGGAGCGTGGCCAGTCCGAGGCGATTGCCCGGTCGACGGAGAAATGCCTGAGCGTGGGTGTGCCGCTGGTGTCACTGGTGATTGGAGAGGGCGGCTCTGGCGGGGCGGTGGCGTTTGCGACGGCGGACCGGCTGGGGATGCTGGAACACTCTATCTATTCGGTGATCAGCCCTGAGGGCTGTGCCTCGATCCTGTGGAAGGATTCTGAAAAGATGCGCGAGGCCGCAGAGGCGTTACGCCTGACCGCGCAGGATCTGAACAAGCTGGGCGTTGTCGACCGGCTGATCAAGGAACCATTGGGCGGGGCGCAGCGCAATAAGGATGATACGATTGAGGCTGTCGGCAAGGGCATCAAAAAGATGCTGGCCGAGGTGGTGGATATGGACCCGGTCGACCGTCGCGAGGCGCGGCGGCAGAAATATCTGGCAATGGGGTCGAAGGCGCTGGCGGCCTGATCTGATGCGGGCTATGTCTCGGGGGGCTGGTCAGGAAGTTGGGTCCCATGAGCCTTAGGCGCAAATTGCTTCTGACGCTGCTTGTGCTGGCGTCGTGTCTTTACCTTTGGAACGCCTCCTGGCTGGCACCAGCCTCGCAGCAGGAGGCTCGGCTTCTGGCGCATCGCGGGGTCCACACGCTTTTCAGCCGAGAGGGTCTGGACGCGAAGACCTGCACGGCAGCGCAAAGCCTGCCGCCGGTGTCGCCGTTTATCGAGAATACGATCCCGTCGATGAAAGCCGCCTTTGACGCCGGGGCGGATGTTGTGGAGTTGGATATACAACTGACGGCAGACGGGCGGTTTGCTGTGTTCCACGACTGGACCCTCAACTGCCGAACCGATGGGGCCGGTGTGACACGGGAGCAGACGCTGGCGCAGTTGCAGAGCCTTGATATCGGCTATGGGTATCGTGTTGACGGGGACGTGTTTCCCCTGCGCGGCAAGGGGATAGGCCTGATGCCCAGTCTGGCGGAGGTGATGACGGCATTCCCTGACGGGCGTTTTTTGATTGATCTGAAATCCAACGACCGGAACGAAGGGGAGGCGCTGGCCAAGGCCCTTTCTGACCACCCGGATTGGCGCGACCGGGTTTGGGGTGTCTATGGTGGTGAAAAGCCGGTTCAGGCGGTCACCGCGGCCGTGCCGGGGATGCGCGGGCTGAGCAAACCGGCGCTGAAATCCTGCCTGAAGCAATATGTTGCGCTGGGGTGGTCAGGATATGTGCCGGGGCCATGCCGCAACGCGATTGTGATGGTTCCTGCCAATTATGGTGTCTGGCTTTGGGGCTGGCCAAACCGCTTTGTCGCCCGGATGGAGAAGGCGGGATCGGTGGTGATCCTGCGCGGGCCGATGGAGGGCAGTTTTGCCACTGGGATTGATACACCGGATCAGGCGGCCAGCTACAACGACTTTCCCGGCCTTATCTGGACCAATGATATTCTGACCATTGCGCCCCTGATCCGGCGCTGATCCGGCGCTGGCGACCTTTTTCGCTTTTCGCCCATATCGTGGTGGTCTATAAGAAAATCAACGAAATATTGTAAGAAACGACCCGAGGTTCCCCGGTAGTGGCTGACGATCCCGAGCTTCCAGAAGATGACGCAACGCCGCCCCAGCGGCCGCCCTATGACGGGCCGACTATCGCGATTGAAGAGGAGATGGAGACATCCTTCCTTGACTATGCGATGTCGGTCATCATCAGCCGTGCGATCCCGGATCTGCGCGACGGGTTGAAGCCGGTTCACAGGCGCATTCTTTATGCAATGCACGAGACCGGAAACACCGCCGACAAGGCCTATCGCAAATCGGCGCGCCCTGTTGGCGATGTCATGGGGAAATACCATCCGCATGGCGATAGCGCTATCTATGATGCGCTGGTGCGCATGGCGCAGGATTTCTCCATGTCGCTGCCGCTTTTGGATGGGCAGGGCAATTTCGGGTCCATGGATGGCGATGCCCCGGCGGCGATGCGCTATACCGAGGTGCGGATGGACAAGCCGGCGGATTTCCTGCTGGCCGATATTAATCAGGACACGGTCGATTTTCAGGAAAACTATGACGGCAAGGATCAGGAACCTTCGGTCCTGCCCGCACGGTTTCCCAATATGCTGGTCAATGGCGCGGGCGGTATTGCTGTTGGTATGGCGACCAACATTCCGCCGCACAATCTGGGCGAGGTGATTGACGCCTGTCAGGCGCTGATTGAGCAGCCGGATTTATCCTCGGAACAGTTGATTGACTATGTGCCTGCGCCGGATTTCCCGACGGGGGCGATGATCCTGGGCCGGTCAGGGGCGCGCAAGGCGTATCTTGAGGGGCGTGGGTCGGTCATCATTCGGGCCAGAACCAGCGTTGAGGAAATCCGCAAGGATCGCTACGCCATTGTCATTCACGAGATCCCCTATCAGGTGAACAAGGCCACGATGATCGAGCGTGTTGCCGAACTGGTGCGCGACAAGAAGATCGAGGGGATTGCCCATATCCAGGACGAAAGCGACCGCCATGGCGTGCGCGTTGTCATAGAGCTGAAGCGGGATGCGACGGCAGAGGTGGTGCTGAACCAGCTGTTCCGGTTCACGCCGATGCAGACCTCGTTCGGGTGCAACATGCTGGCGCTGAATGGCGGTCGGCCCGAGCAGTTGACATTGCGGGATTTTCTGACCTCGTTCCTTGGGTTCCGCGAAGAGGTGGTGGCGCGGCGCACGGCGTTCAAACTGCGCAAGGCGCGCGAGCGTAGCCATATCCTGTGCGGTTTGGCCGTGGCGGTCAGCAATGTTGATGAGGTGGTGGCGACGATCCGTGCCTCGGCCGATCCGGCGGAAGCGCGGGAAAAGCTGATGACCCGGCGGTGGCCAGCGCAGGACATTGCCGAGTATATCCAGCTGATCGACGATCCCAGCCACAAGATGAACGAGGACGGGACCTATAACCTGTCTGAAACGCAAGCCCGCGCCATTCTGGAGCTGCGCCTGCAACGTCTGACCGCCATGGGTGTCAAGGAGGTCACGGACGAGCTGCAGGAGCTGGCGGCGAAGATCATCGACTATCTGGATATCCTGCGCTCGCGGGAACGGATCATGCAGATCATCTCGGACGAGCTGGCCGAGGTGAAAGAGCAATTCGCTGTCCCCCGCCGGACCGAGATCACCGACTGGTCCGGTGATATGGACGACGAGGACCTGATCGAGCGCGAGGATATGGTCGTGACGGTGACCAACTCGGGCTATATCAAGCGCACACCGCTGGCCGATTACCGCGCACAAAAGCGTGGCGGCAAGGGTCTGCAGGGCATGGACACCAAGGACGAGGATTTCGTCACCCGTTTGTTCGTGGCCAATACCCATACGCAGTTGCTGTTCTTCACCACGGACGGGATGGTCTATAAGCTGAAGACCTGGCGTCTGCCGCAGGGTGGGCGCAGTGCGCGCGGCAAGGCGATTGTGAACATTCTGCCGATCCCGCAGGGCACCTCTATCGCGGCGATCATGCCGGTGGATCGGGACGAGGACGACTGGGCCGATCTGCAGATCGTCTTTGCCACCGATATGGGCGATGTGCGGCGCAACGCGCTGTCGGATTTCACCAATGTGAAGTCCAACGGCAAGATCGCGATGAAACTGCCCGAGGGCGTCAGCCTGATCAACGCGCGGATCTGTTCCGAAGACGATGATTTCATGCTGGTCACCGCCAAGGGCAAGGCGATCCGCTTCCCCACCACGGATGTGCGGGTCTTTAAGGGCCGCGATTCCACCGGTGTGCGGGGTGTCAAACTGCTGGGTGAGGACCGGGTTGTTTCCATGTCGGTCATTCGTCATTTTGAGGCCGAGCCCTGGGAACGCGTCGCGTTCGAAAAGCGCTATCGCACCGAACATGGTGACGAGACCGAGGAAGAGACCGAAATCGCCGAGAGCGACGAGGAAGATATCGCCGAAGGCACCCTGTCCGAGGAGCGCTATCAGGAGATGCTGGCAGCCCAGGATTTGATCCTGACGCTGACCCAGACCGGGTCGGGCAAGCTGTCATCCTCGCACGGGTATCCGGTGCGCGGACGGGGCGGTCAGGGCGTCTGGGGCATGGATTCCAAGATGCGCGGCGGACCCCTTGTCGCGTCGTTCCCGGTGGCGCTGGATGATCAGATCATGCTGGTCACTGATACCGGCCAGTCGATCCGCTGCCCGGTCAGCGGCATTTCCTTCCGGTCCCGCGGCGCAGGCGGCGTGCGGGTGTTCAACACCGCCAAGAATGAAAAGGTCGTGTCGGTCGCGTGGATTGCTGAGCAGGCGGAGGATGACGAGGACGACGCGGCAGAGTAGCGGCACGTTCGGGTGGCGTTCAATGGGTCAGCTTTCGTATGGCGCTCTAAGATAACCGTTTCCAATCAGTGCGTTTTCTAACTAAGCGCGACACGACGCGGTTGACGTTACGGAATGCTCGTCGCAGAACGGTTGAGATTTCTTTATCTGGGGTGAGCTAATGAAGCAGTTTCTGATCGCATCGGCCGTTCTGGCCGTATCTTCTACAGCCAGCTTTGCACAAAGCGGTGGCATCGCTGCCGGCAACGTCGGTGTGACCTATGAGTATCTTGAGCTTGATGGCCAGAGCGGGGACGCCATCAGCCTGAATGGTGACGTCGCTTTTGACATTACACCGCGATTTGGCATCCAGACCGGGGCCAACTACACGTTTCGCGATAGCATCGATAATGTAGGCGTTAATCTGCATCTCTATACGCGCTTCGGCAGTTCCAAGGCTGGTGCTTTTGTCGGTTATGAGAACTTTTCTATCGACAGCGGCGGCACCGCCGAGGCGCTGAGCTACGGTGTTGAGGCGATGATCGACGGTGGCACGGTCGACTATGAATTGCGGGTTGGTCAGCAGAGGTTTAACCAGCTCGGCAGTTCTACAAACCTGACGTTCGCCGGTGCCTCGATATTTTATGATTACGGTCAAAACCTGACTTTTGTCGGTGGTCTGAAGTATAGCGATATCGATGTCGTCGACTTTTATCAGTTTGCGGTCGGTGCGGATTACTACATCAACCAGAAGTTCAAGCTGGCCGGGCGGGTCGGCTATAACTATGCCACCGGCTCAGGCTCGGGCAGTCTCAGTGGTGCGTTGGCAAGCATCAGCCTGTCTTATGAATTCGGCGGACGCAAGGACCGGTTGTTTGGCGGCCAGTCGCCGGTCGGCACACTCGCGACGCTTTCGCCCTGACCTAACGTCAGCCTTTGATTTGAGCGCCCCCGGTTTCGGGGGCGTTTTCTTTTGTGAACGCCCATGCTGGCGCAGTAACTCTACAGTTCCAGAATGAGTCGCGCCTGCAACAGATTTCAAAATTGTCTGTTCTTGAGCCAGCAATACTTGACCCAGTTGCCGGTGCCATGCATTCAGATTTCAGGTAATACGTAGGGGGATTTCCAGATGAAATACGCATATATAGCAGCCGCTTTCCTTATCGCCGCGCCAGTAGCAGGTCTTGCGCAAAGCGGCCTGACAGCTGGAAACGTCGGGATTAGCTACGACTATCGTAACCTAAGTTCCGGCGGTGGGAGCACTGACGTCGACTCCTACAACATCAACGGAGATGTGGCCTTTGACATCACACCACGCTTCGGGATGCAGATTGGTGCTGATTATCGCGATTTTGGTCGGCTAAGTGCCGCTAATATCGACCTGCACGGATATACCCGGTTTGGAAACGCAAAAGTTGGCGCATTCTTCCGGTACAAGAACTACGCGATAAGCAGCGGGGACTTTGATGCCTTGAGCTACGGTATCGAAGCTATGATTGATGGCGGCAAAGTCGACTATGAGTTCCGGCTTGGACAGGAAGACATCGATTTGCCGGGGTGGGCAGAGTTCACATATGCTGGCGCGAGCGTCTATTATGATTTCAATCAGAACCTGACATTTGTAGGCGACCTGACATATAGCGATCATTTCGTCTTTGATAGTTTTGGTGTGTCAGTCGGTGCGGACTACTACTTTAACCAGCGCATCAAACTGTCCGGCCGCGTCGGCTATGAGAACCTGTCTCAGAATTTCGGTGGTGGCACCATCGATGGCTACCGCGCTGGTATCGGCCTGTCCTATGACTTTGGTGGTCGCAAGGATCGCTTGTTCGGGACCCAGTCCCCTTCGGACGATTTATTGAGCCTGCTTTTCGACTGAAGCAGTTGACGTAAGACGTTTCACCCTCCGGCGCTGGCCGGGGGGTGTTTTTGTGGGCAGGTGCCGTAACCACGGCCTTGGATGCGCGAAGGCCTCTTTCTTTCGGCGGCACACTCCCCTAAATCCAGCGCATGACACATCCTATTCATATTATCGGCGGCGGCATGGCCGGGTCCGAGGCGGCGTGGCAGGCGGCTGAGGCGGGCGTGCCGGTGGTTTTGCATGAGATGCGGCCGGTGCGCGGGACGTTTGCGCATCAGACGAACGGGTTGGCGGAGCTGGTTTGCTCTAACTCATTCCGGTCGGATGATGACCAGCAGAACGCCGTGGGGTTGCTGCATTGGGAGATGCGGCAAGCCGGTGGCCTGATCATGGAGATGGGTGACCGGCATTCGCTGCCCGCAGGCGGCGCGCTGGCTGTGGATCGGAAGGCGTTTTCGGCAGCGGTAACGGAGCGGCTGAGCAATCATCCCCTGATCACGATTGAACGGGGTGAGCTGGTTGATCTGCCGCCCGCAGACTGGGGCAACACGATTATTGCCACCGGCCCCCTGACCTCCGAACCGCTGGCCGAGGCGATCCGGGCGGCGACCGACCAGGATGCGTTGGCGTTCTTTGATGCCATTGCGCCTATCGTTCATGCCGATACGATCGACATGGACAAGGCCTGGGCGCAGTCCCGCTATGACAAGGGCGAGACGGAGGAGCAGCGGACCGCTTATCTGAACTGCCCGATGGACCGGGATCAGTATGAGGGCTTTATTGACGCGCTGCTGAGCGCGGAAAAGACGGAGTTCCGCGATTGGGAGAAAGCCACGCCCTATTTCGATGGCTGCTTGCCGATTGAGGTGATGGCCGAGCGGGGCCGCGAGACGCTGCGCTTTGGGCCGATGAAGCCGGTTGGCCTGACCAACCCGCATTCGGACGAGAAGCCCTATGCCGTGGTGCAGCTGCGCCGCGATAATGCGCTGGGGACGCTTTACAATATCGTCGGGTTCCAGACGAAGATGAAATACGGTGCCCAGACAGAGGTGTTCCGCAGCATTCCCGGGCTGGAAAAGGCGGAATTTGCGCGTCTGGGCGGTATTCATCGCAACACGTTTATCAACTCTCCCAAATTGTTGGACGGGCAGATGCGCCTGCGCAGCCGCCCTGACCTGCGCTTTGCCGGGCAGATCACCGGGGTTGAGGGCTATGTCGAAAGCGCTGCCATGGGCCTGCTGGCCGGACGGCTGGCGGCGGCCGAGGCGCAGGGGCGTGACCTGTCCCCGCCGCCAGACACAACGGCCATGGGCGCGCTGATCACGCATATTACCGGCGGGGCGGATGCCAAGACGTTCCAGCCGATGAACGTCAATTTCGGCTTGTTCCCACCGATTGATGCCCGTGGGGGACGGCGCGGCCGCAAGGAGCGGTACAAGGCCTATACGGACCGGGCCAAGGTGGACTTTGCCGCCTGGTGCGCGGGCTAGGATTAATGGGTCCTGACCCTAGACCCCTGCCCAGCAGCGCGCTACGCTGACGGTATGAATGACAAGACCTTTCTGACCGACGTTTACGATCTGGAAAGCGCGGGGGAGACCCGGGGCCTTTATCGGGATTGGTCCGGCAGCTATGATGCTGAGCTGACCTCGCAGGGGTATGTCGGGCCGACACGGTGTGCGGCGGCGCTGGCCGGGCATGGGGCTGATCCGGCGGCCCCCTTGCTGGATATCGGCTGCGGCACGGGTCTGTCGGGTCAGGCGTTGGCAAAGGCCGGGTTCACGCTGATTGACGGGGCCGATTTCAGCGCCGAGATGCTGGAGGGTGCGCGCAGCAAGGGCGTGTATCGCAGCCTGCATCACACCGATGTCGCGGACCCGTTTCCCTTTGCCCCCGGCGATTACAAAAATGCCTCGGCCATCGGGTTGTTCAGCCCCGGCCATGCCCCACCAGAGACGATTGACGCTGTCCTGGCACTGCTGCCCGCCGGTGGGTGTTTCGTGTTCACCCTGAACGATCACGCCTTGGCTGATCCGGCCTATGAGGCCCGTATTCGCGGCAATATCGACAGCGGTCGGGCGGCATTGCTGTTCAAGGAACATGGGGACCATGTCACCGGTATTGGGCTGGGTGCCACAGTCTATGTCTTGCGCAAGACCTGATGCACACCGAACGCTTTGCGCCATCGCCAACCGGGCCGCTGCATCTGGGGCATGCGTTTTCTGCATTGACTGCCTTTGAACGGGCGCAGGCCGCGGGTGGCGCGTTTTTGCTGCGTATCGAGGACACGGACATCACCCGGTGCCGCCCTGAGTGGGAAGCGCAGATTTACGATGACCTTCGCTGGCTGGGGGTAAGCTGGCCCGAACCGATATTGCGGCAGTCCGAGCGGTTCCCGCTGTATCGGGAGACGCTGGCGGCGCTTTGGGATCGCGGTCTGGTTTTTGCCTGCAGCTGCAGCCGCCGCGATGTGCAAGCGGCCGCGTCCGCGCCAAACGAGGGCATGCCGCTGATCGGGCCGGATGGTATCGTTTACCCCGGCACATGCCGAGGCCTGCCGCGTACAGGGCCACTGCCCGATGTGCCGGTGTTGCGTCTGGATATGCGCCGGGCGGTTGAGGCACTTGGCGGGCGGGACCTGACCTATGTGGAGACCGGAACCGAGCCGGGGGTGGTGACGGTTTGTGCTGAGGCCCTGATCCACCAGGTCGGCGATGTGGTGCTGGGGCGGCATGGCACCGGCACATCCTATCACCTGTCGGTGGTCGTGGATGATGCGTTTCAGCAGATCAGCCATGTCACCCGGGGCGAGGATCTGCGTGAGGCCACCCAGAGCCATGTTCTGCTTCAAGCGCTGCTGGACCTGCCGACGCCGGTTTATCACCATCATAGGCTGATCCGGGATGACACTGGCAAGCGTCTGGCAAAGCGGGATGATGCCCGCGCTATCGCGACATACCGCGCCGATGGCGCAACGGTGGATGACATTCGGCAGATGGTGGGGTTGGAGCGTCTCGCGAAATAGCTGAGATATCATGTATCATCGAACGCGTTGAAATCTTTGATTTCAGGCAGCGTTGGATGATTCACATTTTCGCATGACGCGTCAGAGCGGATCTGAGGTGATCACCTCAATCCCATCCTGAAGTTCGGTGTAAAAGCAATTGCGCCGCCCGGTGTGACAGGCCGGGCCGGTCTGATCGACCTGCATCAGCAGGCAATCCCGGTCGCAATCGATCCTGAGCGATACCAGCTTTTGCACATGGCCCGAGGTCGCCCCCTTGCGCCACAGCTCTGCCCGTGAACGGGACCAGTAGGTGACATCGCCGGTCCGCAGGGTTTCGGTCAGGCTGTCGGCATTCATCCAGGCCATCATCAGCACCTCGCCCGTGCTGGCGTCCTGTGCGATTGCCGGGATCAGACCGTTGGTGTCATATTTCAGGTTACCTGGATCGAATTTTGCCATGCGACGTACCGTTCCTTTCCCAAAGCGCTATTCCGTCCTATCTATTGTTGTGAAATGAAAATGGAAAGCGTGGCGCGGATGAGCGATGCGGATCTGATCAAACTCTATTCTCAGCGGATTCTGGCGCTGACCACCAGCATTCCGCATCAGGAGCGGCTGACGGCCCCTGATGCCACTGCGTTCAAACGCTCACCACTATGCGGGTCGACGGTGACGGTGGATCTGGCATTGCAGGACGGGCGGATCAGTGCGTACGCCCAGGATGTGAAAGCCTGTGCGCTGGGACAGGCCTCTGCCGCGGTATCGGGGGCGCAGATGATCGGGCGCAGCCGGGCAGAAATCACGACAGCCCGCACCCAGTTGCATGACATGCTGAAATCCGGCGGACCCGTTCCGGGCGCCCCCTTTGACGGCTTCGAAGTGCTGGAGCCGGCCCGGGATTACAAGAATCGCCATGCCTCTATTCTGCTGGCTCTGGATGCGACGCTTGAGGCATTTGACGAGGCTTTGGCCAAGAGCAGCCAGAGCGTCTCACAAAGCACCTGAGCCAATCCGGCTGCGCGGACCTGTCTTTAACGCGTCATGCGACATTGAATTGTCGGGAGTTGCCTGATGTCTCAGGTATTTCTTGAGATATTACACGGTCAGAGAAAAGAAAAACGCCGCAGACCCGGTAGGGCTGCGGCGGTAAGTTGGCGATCCGTCATGGGAAAGATGGGCAAGCATCTCGCCGAGGCAGGCAATGGCCCGACGCATGAACACGGTCCGCAGGCAAAGAGGTCAGATCAGTCCAGGAAGAAACAGGCTGAACAGAAAGATCCCGCAGATCACCGCCAGTCCCAGCGCATCGGTGATCAGTGCCCGGGGGGCCGTGTCGGTTATGCGGCGAAACGTGGCGATCATGGTGAGCATCCTCTGTTCGTGTTGCTTGTATGTTCTCCTATTCGGTAACGATTCGTCAAGAACTTTTAAGGAACATTTGAGAACATTTTGGAACACACGGGATTTATGATAGTGTTTCAGTACCTTAGCGCTGCACTTGTAGGGTGGGTTTAAACCCACCCTACCCGGCCGACAGCAGCCGGATCGCCTTGTCCTGCTCCATCAGGAACAAAAGCTGACGCAGCGCATCGCCACGTTCGGTCTTGAGATTCGCATCACGGCTTAGCAGCAAACGCGCATCATCCTGCGCCACCTGCATAAGCCCCGCCTGATTTTCCAGATCCGCCACGCGGAACCTCGGCAGGCCGGATTGCTGAACCCCCAGCACGTCGCCCGCGCCGCGCAGTTTCAGATCCGTCTCGGCGATGCGAAACCCGTCCTCAGTCTCGCGCATCACTTCAAGCCTTGCACGGGCGGTTTCGCCCAGTGGCGGATCATAAAGCAGCATACAGGTCGATTTTTCCGTGCCGCGCCCCACACGCCCCCGCAACTGGTGCAACTGGGCCAGCCCGAAATGCTGCGCCGCCTCGATCACCATAATTGAGGCATTGGGCACATCCACGCCAACCTCGATCACCGTGGTTGCCACCAGAAGCTTGGTGCGCCCGGCGGCGAAATCCGCCATGGCCGCATCTTTCTGCGATGGTGGCATCTGGCCATGAACCAGCCCGACAGCCTCTTCCCCTAAGGCAGCGCGCAACGCCTTGAAGCGTTCTTCGGCCGCAGCCATGGCCACGACCTCGCTTTCCTCGACCAGAGGGCACACCCAATAGGCCTGACGGCCCGCTGCGATGGCCTTGCCCAAGCGGTCCACAACCTGGCTGAGCCGGTCGGACGAGACCATAACGGTTTCGATCGGTTGCCGCCCGGGGGGCTTTTCGTCCAGCACGCTGAGGTCCAGATCGCCGTAATGGGCCAGCTCCAGGGACCGCGGGATCGGTGTTGCTGTCATCACCAGCACATCGACCCGCGCGCCCTTGGCGCTTAGCCCCAGCCGTTGGCGGACACCGAAGCGGTGCTGCTCGTCCACGATCCCCAGCCGCAGGTCGGCAAAGGCGACATCGTCGGAAAACAGCGCATGGGTGCCGACCACAAGCTGCGCGGTGCCGTCCGCGATGCGGGCGAGCTTGGCCGCCCGCTCTGCCCCGGTATCGCGCCCGGTCAAAAGCTCAATCCGCACGCCTGCGGTGTCGGCCAGCGGTTGCAAACCGGCGTAATGCTGCCGCGCCAGAATTTCTGTCGGGGCCATCATCGCCGCCTGCCCGCCTGCCTCGACCGCGTTCAGCATGGCCATCAGCGCCACCAGCGTCTTACCCGCGCCGACATCACCTTGCAGCAGGCGGTGCATGCGCTGATCGCTGGCCATGTCCGTGATGATCTCCTGGACGGACCGGGTCTGCGCATCGGTGGGCGAGAACGGCAGGGCGTCCAGTACGGCCTGTCGCAAGCTGCCGTCGCCGACCGTAGGACGACCAATCCGCTTTTTCTCCTGCGCGCGGGCCAGGGCCAGAGTCATCTGATGGGCCAGAAACTCGTCATAGGCCAGCCGCAGCCGGGCCGGGCTGTTGGCTGAGACCTCTGCCATGCCGCGCGGGTTATGCGCCTGCCGTAGGCAGGTTTGCCAGTCATGCCATTTCTCGCGCTTCAGGATGCTGGGCTCGATCCATTCTTCCAGATCCGGCAGATCGTCCAGCACAGCGCCGATGGCTTTGGTCATGACCTTCTGGGTCACGCCTGCGGTCAGTGGATAGACCGGCTCGAACTCTGGCAACGTGTCGGCCTCGGCCACGCTCAGGATGTGGTCGGGATGCACCATCTGAGCCAGACCGTCGAAGAGTTCCGCCTTGCCCGACACCACTCGCCGCTGGCCGGCGGGCAGCTGTTTGCGCAGCCAATCCTCGCGCGCATGGAAAAAGACCAGCTGAAACTCGGTCTCTGCGTCGCGGACCATGACGCGATAGGGGCGGCCCCGGGCCTTGGGGGGCTGGTGCAGGCCGATCTCAACCTCCAGCGTGACCACGGCAGGCAGGGGGGCACCGTTGATTGTATGGCGCGGGCGGCGGTCGATCACGGAATGCGGCAGGGTCGTCAGCAGGTCGAGCGGTTTTTCGATCCCGGCTTTGACCAGCGCCTCGGCCGTTTTTGGGCCGATGCCGGGCAGTTTTGCCAGATCGCCAAACAGCGGAAACAGGATATGGGGCCGGGTGCTCATGCGTGTATTTGACGGCGCGGGGGGCGCGGGATCAACCCACCAATGCGCGCCAGTCTTCTTCGGTCATGACCTCGATCCCAAGATCTTCGGCTTTCTTCAGCTTTGATCCGGCCCCAGGACCAGCCACCAGAATATCCGTCCGCGCCGAGACCGAGCCAGAGACTTTGGCCCCCAGTGCCTCGGCCTGTGCCTTGGCTTCGGCGCGGCTCATGGTTTCAAGGGTGCCGGTAAAGACCACGGTTTTGCCCGCCACGGGGCTGTCGGTGGCGGCGGCCTTTGCCTCCTGGACCTGCAGATGGGCCAGCAGGCGGTCGACGGCATCGCGGCTTTGCTGTTGGTGAAAGAAATCGACCAATGCGCCGGCCATCACGGTGCCGACGCCGTCGATGTCGTTCAATGCCTCCCATTCCGGGCCGGTATGGTCCTGCGCTGCGGCCATGGCGGTGCTAAGCGTGTCCCAGTTCAGGTAATGCCGGGCCAGAAGGGCGGCGGTGCTTTCGCCGACATGGCGAATGCCTAGGGCGAAAATCAGGCGGGCCAGCGGAATGTTGCGCCGCTCGTCAATCGCGGCAAAGAGGTTCTGGGCAGAGCGGTCGCCCCAGCCCTCTAGGTTCTGGACCTGCTGCGCCTGCCCGGCGCCATAGCGGTCTTTCAGGGTGAAAATCTCTGCGGGTTCCTTCACCCAACCCATTTTGTAGAAGGCTTCGATCTGTTTGGCACCCAGCCCTTCGATATCAAAAGCCGCGCGGGAGACGAAGTGTTTCAGCCGTTCCACCGCTTGTGCGGGGCAGGTCAGCTCGCCGGTGCAGCGGGCCACCGCCTCCCCCTCGGGGCGGATGACGTCAGAGCCGCATTCGGGGCATGTCGTTGGAAAGACGTAGGGTTTTGCGTCCGCAGGGCGGCGCGACAGGTCGACATCCTTGACTTTGGGGATTACATCGCCAGCGCGATAGATGGTGACCCAGTCACCGGCGCGGATATCGCGGCCCTCGCGGATGGGCATGCCGTTGCTGTCGCGCCCGGCGATGTAATCCGCGTTGTGCAGCGTGGCGTTAGACACCACGACCCCGCCCACCGTGACCGGTGTCAGCCGCGCCACCGGGGACAATGCGCCGGTGCGTCCGACCTGAATTTCGATTTCTTCGAGTTGGGTGACGGCCTCTTCGGCGGGGAATTTATGGGCGATGGCCCAGCGCGGCGTGGTGGAGCGGAAGCCGAGCCGCGCCTGATAGCCAAGGTCATCCACCTTGTAGACCACGCCGTCGATATCATAGCCCAGCGTCGCGCGATCGGCCATGATCTGGGCGTAATGGGCCAGCATCGCGGCGGGGTTGGCGCATAGGGCGGTGCGGTCGTTGATCTGAAAGCCCAGCGTGCACAGACGGTCCAACGCGCCTTTCTGCGTTTCAGCCAGCGGGTCCGAGGTTACGCCCCAGGCATAGGCAAAGAATTGCAGCGGGCGGGTGGCGGTGACTTTGGCGTCAAGCTGGCGCAGGGACCCTGCGGCGGCGTTGCGCGGGTTGGCGAATGTTTTTGCGTTGGCGGCCTCCTGCCGGGCATTGAGATCGGCAAAGGCGGCGTGGCTCATATAGACCTCGCCCCGGACCTCAAGGATATCCGGTGCGCCGGTCAATTCGGTCGGGATATCATCGACGGTGCGGGCGTTGGCAGTGACGTCCTCACCTTCGGTACCGTCGCCACGGGTGGCGGCATAGACAAGTTTGCCATGCTCATAGCGCAGCGAGAGCGACAGGCCGTCGATCTTGGGTTCAGCGGTGTAAGCCAGCGCGGCGTCATCCGGCAGATCAAGATACCGCCGGATCCCGGCGTCGAAATCAGTGACATCGGCATCGTCAAACGCATTGGAAAGCGACAGCATCCGCTGTTCGTGCTGTATCTTGCCAAAGCCCCGCGCCGGGGCATAGCCGACCTGTTCGCTGGGGCTGTCATCCCGTTTCAGGGCGGGAAAGCGCGCCTCGATCGCTGCATTGCGCCGTTTCAGGGCGTCATAATCAGCGTCTGATATCTCGGGCGCATCTGCGCCGTGATAGGCTTGGTTGGCGGCTGTCAGAACCTCTGCCAGTCGGGCCAGTTCCTGCGTGGCCTCAGCCTCAGTCAACAGGTCAACGGATTTGCTGGTCATGGCATCCTCTGAAGGGGTCGCGTCCCTTGAGGATTTAATGTGTTTTGCACGAAAGCAGAAGCGTCCGTTTCAGGATATCTTTGATGCGATCAAAAAATCACCGATCTGTTTGCTGAATAGCGACGTGCATTGGCAGGACACGCCTTGCCAGCCAATGTCTGAGCGGCCTGAAATGATCAGGCCCCAACAGCCATCTTTGTGTTATCCTCAACCACCGGATCGCGCAGCACATAGCCGCGGCCCCAGACGGTTTCGATATAGTTGTCGCCGCCCGTCGCCTCGGAGAGTTTCTTGCGCAGCTTGCAGATGAAAACGTCGATGATCTTCAATTCCGGCTCGTCCATGCCGCCATAAAGATGGTTCAGGAACATTTCCTTGGTCAGGGTCGTGCCCTTGCGCAGGCTGAGCAGTTCCAGCATCTGATATTCCTTGCCGGTCAGATGCACGGGATGGCCGTCAACCTCCACCGTTTTGGCGTCGAGATTGACCTTGAACTTGCCGGTTTCGATCACCGATTGCGCATGCCCCTTGGAGCGGCGCACGATGGCATGAATGCGGGCGATCAACTCCTCCCGGTGGAAGGGCTTGGTCATGTAATCATCTGCGCCAAAGCCGAAGCCCTTGATCTTGTTTTCCGTGTCATCAAGACCGGACAGGATCAGAATAGGCGTTTCGATCTTTGACATGCGCAACTGGCGCAGAACCTCATGCCCGGTCATATCGGGCAGGTTCAGGTCCAGCAGGATCAGATCATAGTCATAAAGGCGGGCCAGATCGATGCCTTCTTCGCCAAGGTCGGTTGCGTAGACATTCAGGTTCACACTCGACAGCATCATTTCGATGCTTTTCGATGTCGTTCGATCATCCTCGACCAGTAAAACGCGCATTTCAACCTCCGGCAAACAGATTACATTCGTTCCGCCCCCCGTCTTATGCAGTAATGGTTAACCCCGAGTTACCACGTTAAACCGTTCTAAGGTTTCTCGTTAAAGTTGTCTATACCTTTGCACGGCTGTCGCCTTGAGCGCACCGGTGCCATGGGTTTGCATCGCGATCCGCCAGCTGTGCAGTTCCTCAGACGAGAGGCCATACATTTCGCAGGCCTCTTCCTCCTGCAGCAGGCCGGCATTGACCGCGTTGACAACAACGGCCTTGCGCCGGGCAACCCAGCGGCGCGTATTCTTTGGTGGCAGATCAGCACGCGACATCTTGGTTCCATCTGGCATGGTCACAAAGACCGGTCCCTTGTTTTTCCTGACATACATGGTTCAGGTCCCCTTTCCTCACTTCACCCAAGGCGTAGGAATAGGGGGCAGGTCTTAAGGTCGGGTGAAACCTTGGCTTGAGAAAAGCGCAAGTTTTACTATATCTCTCGACAACTTTCGGAGACCAACGATGACCCAGACCGCACCAGCGCCCGTGCTGAACACCCTCGGCTTTGCCAAACCGCCCGCAGAAACGCGGGTTCTGGTGGCGATGTCGGGCGGCGTGGATTCGTCGGTTGTCGCCGCCATGCTGGCGCGCGAGGGCTATGATGTGGTTGGCATCACGCTGCAGCTTTATGACCATGGGGCGGCACTGGCGAAGAAAGGGGCGTGCTGTGCCGGGCGTGACATTCACGATGCCCGCCGCGTGGCCGAGGAAATGGGGTTCCCACATTACGTGCTGGATTACGAGAATCGCTTTAAGGAAAGCGTGATTGATGAGTTCGCTGATGCGTATCTGGCCGGGGCAACGCCAATCCCCTGCATTCGCTGCAACGAACGGGTGAAATTCCGCGATCTGCTGGAGACGGCCAAGGATCTGGATGCCGACTGCATGGCGACAGGTCATTACATCCAGCGGTTTGATGGCCCGAATGGTGCTGAGCTGCACCGTGCGGCCGACCCTGATCGGGATCAGTCCTATTTCCTGTTCTCGACAACGCCGGAACAGCTGGATTACCTGCGCTTCCCCCTTGGCCATCTGAAATCCAAGGAAGAGACGCGCGCGCTGGCGCGGGAGTTCGGGCTGATCGTGGCGGACAAACCCGACAGTCAGGATATCTGCTTTGTGCCCAACGGGTCTTATGCCTCGGTGATCGAGAAACTGCGGCCCGGCGCTGCGGAACCGGGCGATATCGTGCATCAGGATGGCCGGGTACTTGGCCAGCATGAGGGCGTGATCCACTACACGATCGGGCAGCGGCGTGGCCTGGGCATTGGCGGCGGAGAGCCGCTTTATGTTGTGAAGCTGGATGCGGATACGCGACAGGTGATTGTCGGGCCGCGCGACACGCTGGCTGTGGCGCAATTTGCAATCAAGGAAATCAACTGGCTGGGCGATGGTGATCTGTCTGCCGCGTCAGATGGCATTGACCTTATGGTCAAGGTCCGCTCTGCACGGCGCCCGCGCGAAGCCCGCCTTTTTGCGCGCGATAACGGCAGGTCAGTCGTCGAACTGCTGGCCCCAGAAGAGGGGGTCGCCCCTGGCCAGGCTTGTGTATTCTACGCGCCAGAGGGCAGCCGGGTGCTGGGCGGCGGCTGGATCACGGCAGGCTGAGATCAGGGGCGGCGAAACTCCGCCCCTTTGCGCATCGCGTTGCTTTGAAAGTTAAAATGATCGCCGCACATACTTAAACAGGGATTCGTGTTACCCTTATTTCAGGAGCATCATGCGAAAAACCTGAATCATCCAACGCTGCCTGAAATCACAGATTTCAACGCGTTAGATGGTGCGTGATGTTTAAGGTGTTTCGCGAGATGCTTTAGGATCAACCTATCTCATGTTGTGGGTCTGTTGCTTGCATGAATGAACTTCTGACAGCCCTTGCGGATATATCCGCAGTGCCGAAGCATTGGCCGATCTTTGTGATCGCACTGCCGGACGCTGATCTGCGGCGCGCCACGATACGCCAGCAGCTGGAGGCGCTGAACCTTCCTTTCAGCTTCGTCGATGCCATCGACGGGCGCGAGGCCCTTCCCCCCGAATACGAAGCACTGGTTGACCGGGAGGGAACCGTCAAAGCGCTTCGCCGACCGATGGCAGATGCGGAATATGCCTGCGCCCTGTCTCATCGTCTGATCTATCAGAAGATTGTAAGCGAAAACCTACCGGGTGCGGTCATTCTTGAAGATGATACCCTTGTCGGCCCACCATTCGCCGAATTCATGAGGGACGGCCATTATCTTGGCGAACATGTCATACAGCTGTTCCATTTGGGGGGACGGGCCTATCGCTTTGCGCGGCACAAGCCGGTTTTTGATCAGTATTCGCTGATCCTTCGCATTGGAAATGCCTGGGGGGCACTCGGCTATTCGATCTCGCACACCGGCGCGCAGTTTCTGCTTGATCGCGGATATCCGCTATGCCGCCCTGCGGACTGGCCCTGTGATATGGCCCCGCTGCACCCGAAACTCGCGGTACCCCATATTGTTGGCCATCCGCCGATCAAAGTGAATTCCTATCTCGAACCCGGCCGAGCGCAGCTTTATTTTGCCAAACCGCCGCACCTGGCACGGGTGCTGCGATTTTTCACGGCCCGCTACTGGCAGCGGGTCTGGTTCAAATGCGCCACGCGCAAGCTGACCTAAAGCGTCTCGCGCAACACCTTAGACACCACGCATCATCGGCAGCGTCAGATGATTCAGGTTTTCCGCATGATGCTCTAAGTAAAGACCTGCGCAGGCGTGATTTTCCGCTTTCCCTCCGCTGCTGCATGTGCAGATGTTGAGAAAGGTTCAATAAGGGGATGACCAGCATGATCGATGATGTTCTGAAACAGGCCGATGACGGTATCGAGGCCTCGGTAAACCGGCTGTTTGAGCTGCTGCGCATCCCCTCGGTCTCAACCGACCCTGCCTTTGCGAAGGATTGCACAGCGGCGGCGGACTGGCTGGTTGCAGAACTGTCCGCCCTTGGGTTCGATGCCTCGCGCCGCGATACGACCGGCCACCCCATGGTGGTCGCGCATCACCGGGGCGAGGGGCCGCATCTGCTGTTCTATGGCCACTATGACGTGCAACCCGCCGATCCGCTGGACCTGTGGGATCGTGATCCGTTTGATCCGGCACTTGAGGATACACCCCAGGGCAAGGTGATCCGCGCCCGCGGGGCGTCCGATGACAAAGGCCAGCTGATGACCTTCGTCGAGGCTTTCCGCGCCTTCAAAGCCGCCACCGGCACGCTGCCAGGCAATATCACGCTGCTGTTCGAAGGAGAGGAGGAAACCGGCTCACCCTCCCTTATACCTTTCCTGAAAGACAATGCAGAGGAGTTACGCGCCGATCTGGCCATGATTTGCGACACCGGCATGTTCGATGCCGAAACACCGGCCATCACAACCCTGCTGCGCGGACTTGTGGGCGAAGAGTTCACCATTCACGCCGCCGACAGAGATTTGCATTCGGGCATGTATGGCGGACCGGCCATGAACCCGATCCGGGTGCTGACAAAGCTGCTGGCCGGTCTGCATGACGAAACCGGCCGTATCACACTGCCTGGCTTTTATGAGGGCGTGCCGGAACTGCCCGATGACATCCGCGCCTCATGGGCGGCGCTTGGATTTGATGAAAAGGGCTTTCTGGGGGATGTGGGCCTGTCGGTGCCCGCAGGAGAAACCGGGTTCTCAGCGCTGGAACAGATCTGGGCCCGCCCGACCTGCGATGTCAACGGCATCTGGGGTGGCTATACCGGTGCCGGCTTCAAAACCGTGCTGCCCGCCGAAGCCTCCGCCAAGGTCAGCTTCCGGCTGGTCGGGGATCAGAACGCCGAGGCGATCCAGCAAAGCTTCCGTGATTACATCCAAAGCAACCTTCCCGAGGACTGCACAGTCAGTTTCCGCTCAAAAGACGCCTCAGGCGCGACAACCCTGCCCTATGACGCGCCGGAATTCAGCAAGGCACAAAATGCCCTGACCGACGAATGGGACAAGCAGGCCGTCTTTGTCGGGTGTGGCGGTTCGATCCCGATCGTCGGTCATTTCCGCACCTATCTGGGCATGGAATCGATGATGATCGGCTTCGGCCTCGACAGTGATAGTATCCATTCACCAAATGAGAAATACGACCTCAGAAGCTTTCACAAAGGCATCCGAAGCTGGATTCGGATCATCGACAAACTGACATCCTGATCTGGGAATGGCCCCTTCGGGCCATGCCTCCGGCGGGGATATTTCTAGAACAATGAAGGGAAGGTGCCGCACCCATCTTCACTGTTCTTCAAATATCCGCCCCCGGCAGGGCCGCCCCGGAGGGGGCCGCCGGCAGGCTCGGGCCGAAGGCCACAGACTGTCTTGCCGCCGTCAGGCGGCGCATTTGGATCAGGCGGTGTCGGTGGGTGGCGTGAACCCGGCCTCGGACATCAGGCGATCCGAGGCCGTTTCGACCCGCGTCTCAAGTTCCGTCATAAAGGTGTCAACATCAAGGCCCGGTTCAATGGTGTCAAGATACTCGATCACCGCCAGGCCCGGGCGTTTCAGGATCGCGCGTCGTCCCCAGAAGACCCCGACATTTGTGGCCGCGGGGATGCAAGGCAGGCCCATGCGCTTGTAGATGACCCCTGCTCCGACCTTATAGGGCAGTTTTGCGCCGGGGGCGGTGCGGGTGCCTTGCGGGTAGATCACCAGTTGTTTGGCACCGTCACGCTCTTTCTCGACATGGCTGACCATGTCTTTTACAGCCACACCGCGTTTGCCGCGGGCAACCGGCGTGGTGCCGATGCGCAGGGTGTAGAAGCCGAAGATCGGAATCCATTTCAACTCCTGTTTCATGACGAATTGCGCCTGGGTCAGCACCTTGAAGTGGATCATGATATCCATAAATGACTGGTGTTTGGAGGCGATCAGCACCTCACCTGTTGGCACCGGACCGCGCACTTCCCAACGGATGCCCAGCATAACCCGTGACAGAAACAGCACCGAATTGGCGTAGAGCTTCATCACCCGGTAGGTATGCGCGCGCGAGATCAGGGCGTAGGGCAGGGCGACGGTGCCAAGCAGCAGCATCCAGCCATAGATAAAGATATCGAACAGGATCGAGCGGATCAGTAGCATCAGTGCAATTCCATCAGGTCAGACGGGACAGGGTCACCCGCGCGGACCGGCGGGTGGCAACGAAGGCGATGATGCCCGCGAATACCGGGATCAACAGGATCAAAATCCAGCCAAGCGGGCCTGGCAGCAAGGGTGCGATTGCCCCGGTTCCGGCCAGCACCAAGAGCAGCATCACCGCAATTCCAGCCAGAACACCCACCGCCGCCCCGGCGGCACCGCGAAGTGTAAAGCGGCGGACAAATGCTCGCGCGATGAAATCATCCTGCGCGCCCAGCAGGCGAAGGGTTTCGATCACGCGTTCATTCGCCGCCAGCGCGGCCGAGGCCGCCAGGGTGATAATTGAGGCCATCACAAAGGCGGTAATGACAAGGGCAAGCCAGCCGATCCAGCCCAGCCGCCCCGCTGCCCCGGCCACTTTGTCCTGCAGGTCCGAGCGAGGCACGAACACAGCACGCGGCAACTCTCCCTCCAGCCGCAAGCGAAGGCTTTCTGCGTCAAAGCTTGCATCAGTGCGCAGTTCGACCAGACGCGGTAGCGACAGGGCCTCGACCGGGAAATCCGGGCCGAGCCAGGGTTCCAGCAGGGCGCGTTGGCGCGCGGGGCCAATCTCTTGCACATTCGTGACACCGGGTGTTGTGTCCAGAACCGTCAACAGCTTTGCCAGATCCGTATCGTTGGCCGCAGGCAGTTCCACTGTTGCCACACCGCTCAGCGCATCCTGCCAATGCCCGGCAATCCGTGATGCGCTGAGCGCCAGCAGCACCGCAAGCACTGCCAGAAAGCCCATCGCCGCGGCGGCAAAGATGGTCAGCCGGGCGGTCCCGCCGCTGGGGGGGACAACCTGATCAGCGGCAACATCTCCGCGCAGAAGGGTGGTGATCTCTGCCATCCGCATCACAAATCCGCCCCCGCCTGGACCAGCTTACCCTGCGCGATGCGCAACACACGGGCCGCCACCTGCGCCTTGGCCGAACGGATCAGGTCCAGATCATGTGTCGCGATAATAACGGTGCGGCCCATTCGGTTGAGTTCCACCAACAGGCCCAGCAATTGCAGGCCCATGTCGCGGTCGACATTGCCAGTCGGCTCGTCTGCGATCACCAGCTCTGGCGACAGGATCACTGCGCGCGCCAGGGCTGCGCGTTGCAATTCGCCGCCCGAAAGCTCTGGCGGGAAGGCCTCGGCGCGGTCGGTCAGGGCCACCCATGTCATCAACTCGCCCACATTCTGCAAATGCTGCGGTGTCCGCCGCCCGGCGATATCCAGTGGAAGGGCGACGTTTTGCTCTACCGTCAGGTGGTCCAGAAACTGGCAATTCTGCTGCACGACACCGATCCGGCGCCGCAGCATGGCCACCGCTTCACGGTCCATCCGGGCGGTATCTGTGTCAAAAAACCGCGCAGCGCCGCCGGAGATTCGCAAATCCAGATAGCAGAGTTTCAGAAACGTCGTCTTGCCGGACCCAGATGGCCCGGTCAAAAAATAGAACCCGCCCGGTTCCAGCGAAAGTGTCATGTCGCTGAGGATCGGTGTCGACCCATAGCCGAAACTGGCCCCCTCGAACGCGATCAATTCTGTATCCCCCTGCTTCATACTGCGACAATCGCAGAGCCACAGCCCAAGCTCAACCTAATAAGGATAGCTTGCAAGCCGCGCCGGAGTCGCTAAAACTGACCTAAGATGCTGCAGGTGACCGCGAACAGGTCTGCAATTGCCGCAATAAAGGAAAGCTTGATGCGTATTATCTGTCCTAACTGTTCTGCACAATACGACGTGGATGCGTCACTATTCCCCGAAGCGGGGCGCGAGGTGCAGTGCGCGCAGTGCGAAACCAAATGGGTACAGTATCCCGCCCCGCCGGAGCCGATGCCGCTGACCCAGCCGGTTGCCGCACCGTCGGCTCGTTTGCCGCAGTCAGAGCGTGATGCCATTCGGGCCGCTGTACAGGACGAGATGGATATCTCTGGTCAGGAGGCACAGCAGCAGAAGGCAGAGGAAGAGGACCTGATGGCCTCGCTTCGCCAGCAGTTGGCCGAAGATGATACGGATTACGACAACGTGCCCGATGATGACCGGGTATCGGGGCGTCGGTCGGTTTCGCGGGCTGCGGATATCGCAGGTGTAGCCGTTGAGCAGGAAGAGCCCCAAGGGGGCGGTATTTTTGCTGCTGCAAAGCCTGCCCAGGAAAAGGAAAAGGCCAAGCCAAACGCGTTGGCCGCTGCTTTGCAGGAATATGAGCGTGAACGCGGTCCCCGTCGTGGTGGACGGGCCGGGTTCCTGTTTGCCATTCTGCTCTGCGGTTTGGCCGCTGGTGCTTACTTCGGCCGCAACCATATCGCCACCCATTACCCACCGGCCAAGCCCTATCTAGAAGAATACGTACGCGTAGTTGATCTGAGCCGTGACAAGGTGGTCGAGGTTTGGTCCAATACCACAGCCTTCCTGACCGAGAAAATCGACGCAGCCATGGCACCGGACGAAACTGCGTCGGAGTGATGGGTGAAGGCGGGCATCCGCTTACTCGATGACCGGAAGTGCGCCAGAACTGACCGTTCTGGCATTACACGGATCAGGGCAGGATGAGACCTCGCTCGCTGGTTTTGCCCGCCAGATCGCGCCGGATGCCAATCTGCTGTCACCAAGAGGTCTGTTTTCTGACGGCAGGGGCTACACATTCTTTCGACGAGGTGCTGACCGATCTATTGACACGGTTCAGGTCCTGCGCATCGCAAGGGATTGGCTGAACCGCGATATAGAACTTCCGGCCGCTGGGCGAACTGGCGCATTGCTCGTCGGCTACTCAAGCGGTGCTGTCTTTGCCGAGGCGTTGCTGGCCGAAGCCCCGACACAGTTCTCTGGCGCGATCTTGTTACGCCCTGAACCGTTGGCCGCAGACTTTTGCTTTCCTCAAATGGACAACAAGCCGGTACTGATCCTTGCCGGTCAGAAAGACGAACGGCGCAAACCGGAACATGGGCGGCGATTGGCCGAACAGTTCCGATCTGCTGGTGCATGTGTGACGTACCATATGCTGGATTGTGGCCATGGCTGGGCCAGCGAGGATCAGGATCTATGTTTGGCGCAAAGCTGGTTGAAGCGGAGCTATAACGGCGCGCGAAATATCTAAAATGTCAGCTATCTCGCAGGACGGCCTAGGCCGGGAGTTCGGACGCCTCAGTTATACCGGCAGCGTCGGTACGGACGGCCCACTTTACATGCTTGCCCCAACGGTCCTGCTTGTTGAGTTCGACAGTGCCTCTCGCAACAAGGATATCCGGCGCAGAACCGGGGATCGTATCGTCAACGAATACGACTACCTGCATGCCTTCGGTCACCTGATGTTCTTGGCCGTGTCTGTCGATAGCAATATCTGTCCGGGAAAACAGGACGGTGTCGTGGCCCAGCATCTCGTTAAAATCCACATGGAAGGCCGGTAGCATTATCGCATGTCTCGTGAAGTTGTGCCGCGTTTGAAGGTGTATCTCATTGCTGGTTACCGATGTGGCGAAGCCACACCAGCGTAGCTGAGTTATGCAGTCGTCAGAACCGGTCCAGCAGGCGTTTTAGATAATCCAGTTCCTCGGTCGGGCGGGTCTGGTCGGAGGAGCGGCGGCGGATTTCGTCGAACAGGCGGCGGGCGCGTTCCATGGCGTCGGCGTCGGGCACCATCTCCTGGTCGGTCTGCATAGAGCCGCGGCTGCCGCTGGGACGGCCAAGCGGATCGCGGTTGTCATTGGCGGCACTATCGCCGCGGTCATTGCCTTGGCCCTGATCCTGTTGGGCCTGACGGCGCAACTCATCCGATAGGCCGCGCATGCCTTCGCGCAAAGCGTCCATCGCATCGGCCTGCCGATCAAGCGCGCCGGGAAGGTCACCATCGTCGAGGTTTCGCTGCGCCTCGCGCATCTGACGCTCGGCCTCTTCAAGAGCGCGGCGAGCGGCGTCACCTTCCTCGGTCGTGGAGCCGGGCAGGCCGTCGCGCAATTCGCTAAGCATCTGGCGCAGGGCGCCCTGACGGCGGGCAAGTTCATTGGCATCGGGCGTCTGACCAGGACCGGCCTGGCCGCGATCCCGCTGACCGGGGCGCGTGGGGTCTTCGCCTGGCCGGCTCTGCTGACCTTGCTGGCCTTGCTGCTGACCCTGGGGGCCTGATTGCTGCTGGCCTTGCTGACCCTGCTGCTGTTGTTGGCCTTGCTGCTGTTGGCCCTGTTGTTGTTGGCCTTGCTGTTGCTGACCCTGCTGTTGTTGTTCCTGAAACTGGCGTTGCAGTTCCTGGAACGATTCATCGGCCAAGTCCTGTTGCTGGCGCAGGGTGTCCTGAAGCTCCTCCAGAGACTGCTCCCCCTCCTGCCCCGGCTGATTTGGACCCTCGACCATCTGCATGTTTTCCATCATTTCCATGAGCTGGCGCAGCAATTCTTCGGCTTCCTGGGTCTGGCCGTTTTCGGCCAGTTCCTGGATGCGGTCCATCATCTCCTGGATCTGATCCTGAGTGATCTCGGTCCCTTCAAAATTCTCGGCCGACTGCATCTGGCCATTTTCGCGCTGCTCTTGCGCCAGCTGCCGCATATAGTCACGCGTCGCCTCGCGCAGTTCTTCCATAAGCTCGGCGATTTCTTCTTCGGTTGCGCCGTTTTCCAGCGCATCGGCCAGCCGTTCCTGCGCCCGGCGCAGACGCTCGCGCGCATCGGCCAGCGAGCCATCCTCGATCAGCAAGGCAACCTGCCAAAGCATCTCGGCCACGTCATCGCGTTCTTCGGCGCTTAGGCCATCCTCGGCAGCATAGCCCAACCGGCGCAGTGCCATGCGGGTCATCAGATACGCCGTTTTTGAGGTAAACACATCATCCGGGCGATGTGTGATCACGCGCAGCATTTGCGACACATGATCCGCGTTTTCCCGGGACCAGAGCAGGTTGCGGCGCTGTTCCAGAACCGCCTTGGCCAGCGGGGAAAAGAAACGGCGGCCCGGCAGGATCACCGTTTGATCCGTCTGCATGCCGTGCTGTCCGGCGGCATCATAGACATCAAGGATCAGGCGTACCGGCAGACCGGCCCACGGATGCTTGGTCAGGTTCTCGACAAGCACTTCTTCAAAGTCATCCACCTCACCGGACAGCGGCAATGGCAGATCCAGCACCAGGGCTTCGCGTGGTTCCGGCGTGGCTTCCAAACCGAAGCGGCGATCCAGATCTTCCATATCCAGTTCAATGGTGACGGAGCCACCGGCGATGCCGTAATCATCCTTGGCGTGGAAGGTCAGCTCCATCTCGCCAGTGACGGCGCGGTCCAGCGGCTGGGACAACTCGACCGTGGGCGGCTGATCCTCGGTCACGGTGACGTCCCACTCAATCTCGGTGCCGAGGCCTGCTTTCAATCCGAAGGCACCGCTTTGGCGGACCTCAAACTCAGCGCTGCGAATGCCCTCAGCGGCCTGTTCCAGCGCGGTTTCCTTCTGTGAAACGCTTTCGCTCAGGCGGAACTGGTCCTCAACGCCGTAAACCCGTACGGTGACCTGCGTACCAACGGGCAGCACCAGATCTGACCCGGCTTCGCCATCAAGATAGATCGTCGGCTTACCAGTATAGGCGGGCGGATTGGCCCAGGCTTCGTAGCTGGGTCCGGTCGCAACCTCCAGCGTGGGATCCGTGCGCAGCGCATCTTCCAGGGTCGGGCTGGAATTGCTCCAGGAAAACAAGGCGGCGGCCATGACGGCCACAAGTGCCATCAGGCGCAGGCCCCACCGATCCACAAAGGCAAGTCGCAGGTCAGGCCAGCCGGCCCGGGCTGACTTGGATGCCTCAGCCATGCGTTCCAGATGTCGCGCCCAAACGCGCACCGCACCGGGATCACGAGCGTTCAACGCCTGACTGTCGCCCAGGGCCTGCAACGGACGGCCAGGCAGCTTGTCATCAAGCCGACGGATCGCGTCCTCTTTGGTTGGCCAGGCAAACCCTTTGTAGCCCTTCCAGAACAGCCCTGCGGCCAGCACAACAGCGGCAAGGATCACCAGTTGCAGCGCAAAGGGCGGAAGATGCTGCGGCAAACCAAAGGCAAAGGCCGCCAACGCGACCAGCAGCACAGTCCAGAGCGGCCAGAACGCACGCACCAGCCTTTCCGCCGCGATCCCGATACGGGTCGTGCGAATATGCCCTGACAACGCCTTTTCAGCCGCTTTCAGGCGAAGTTCATCGCGGAGTTTATCTGCGCTGCGCAATCCGTCGCCTTTTGTTAGGGGAGGTATCGGGCAGGCCCCGAGTCACTCCATCCAAGGGGGTATCGTATCGCGCGAAATCATTTCGTCAAAGCTCGGACGTGCGCGAACCACGGCAAATTGATCATCTTTCACCAGAATTTCGGGAATAAGTGGCCGGGAATTGTATTCCGAGGCCATCACAGCGCCATAAGCGCCCGCCGAACGAAAGGCGATCAGGTCCCCGGCCGAGGCCGGTGGCATGTCGCGTCGCTTTGCAAATGTGTCACCGGATTCGCAAACCGGGCCGACGATATCGATCGGGGCCAGATCGACACCTGCTGCGGGTTCGATGACCGGGACGATGTCGTGATACGCCTCGTACATTGCGGGGCGGATCAGGTCATTCATCGCAGCATCCAGGATCAGGAAATCCCGTCCCTCTCCCTGCTTGAAATAGATGACCGAGGTGACCAGCAGCCCGGCATTTCCGGCCACCAGCCGCCCGGGTTCGATCTCAATCTCGCAGCCCAGATGGCCGACGGTGCGGCGGATCACCTCGCCATAGTCTTTGGGCAGGGGCGGCATAACGTTGGAGCGGGCATAGGGAATGCCCAGACCACCACCGAGATCGAGCCGCTGAATGCTGTGCCCATCAGCGCGCAATGCCTCTGTCAGGTCGGCGACCTTGCGAAATGCGGCCTCATAAGGGGCCAGGTCGGTCAGTTGGCTGCCGATATGAACGTCGATGCCAACAACCTGGATCCCCGGCAGGCTGGCGGCTTGCGCGTAAACCTCGCGGGCGCGGGCGATTGGGATGCCGAATTTGTTCTCGGACTTGCCGGTTGCGATCTTTTCGTGGGTTTTTGCGTCTACATCCGGGTTGACGCGCACGGTGATCGGGGCGGTTTTCCCCAGCGATGTGGCGGTTTCAGACAGCGCCAGCAATTCCGGCTCGCTTTCGACATTAAACTGGCGAATGCCGCGTTCCAGCACATACGCCATCTCATCCCGGGTTTTGCCGACCCCGGAGAAAACAATCTTGTCGGCAGGCACGCCTGCGGCCACCGCGCGGCGATACTCACCGCCCGAAACCACATCCATCCCGGCCCCAAGACCAGCCATCACCTTTAGCACGGCCTGATTGGAATTCGCCTTCATCGCATAGCAAATCAGATGATCCATGCTGGCCAATGCCTCTTCGAAGACGTGATAATGTCGGGCCAGTGTGGCGGTGGAATAGACATAGAACGGTGTCCCCACCTCTGCCGCGATTTGTGGCAGGGGGACATCCTCGGCATGCAGGATGCCATCGCGATACAAAAAGTGATCCATCAGGTCAGGGGCCTTGAACGCAGGAAAAGGTAAAGCGGCAGACCACAGCTGACGCCGATGCAAAACGTGGCGGGTATGGCGATCAGGGGCAGCAGATCCTTGCGCACGCCAAGTTCGGCCAGGATAAACACGGTCAGCGCGATAGCGGCAATGGTCAGGTCCCAGGTCAAGCCCCGTGTCGCGTCATTGGCGGCCCAGGCATCTATCATTGCGGAAAGCGACCAGCCATTCGCCTGAAACCACGAGACAAAGAAATACATCGGCACAACCGTACCGATCACCGTCAGGATCAGATATAGACCTCTAAGTCTGGACATGATGGGCAACCCTGTCCCCGCTAAAACCTTGGGCAATATAGATGGGAGTTGCGGACTTGCAACCAATGCCAATGCTGCACCGCCTTTTGATCGCCGCAACCGGCGCATTGGCAGGCGGGACGGTGTTGCTGCGCCTGGTGTCTGCCATGTCCACTGCAGCACATCCGCTGGATGGCTTTATTTTGGTGTTCAGCTTTTTCACCAACTGGTCCAACGCTGCAGTTGCGCTGATCTGCCTGTATGTGGCCGCAGGCGGGCGCTGGACCAGGGCCCGGATTGATCTGATATCCGCAGTGACCGTTATGATCGTTCTGGTTGGGCTTGCCTATCACCTGCTGTTGAATGGTGCGATACAGTTCGATTCCCTGAATTACCGGATCGAAACGATCCTGCACTACATCGTGCCAACCGCCGTTTTGGGCCTGTGGATATGGTGCGTGCCGAAAGGGCACCTGTCCCTGCTACGCCCGTTTGTCTGGCTTTGTTTTCCCGCCATTTATCTGGTTATGGCGCTGATTGGCGCAATGCTCAGCGAACGAAGCCCCTACTATTTTCTGGATATCATGCGGGCCGGGATTGGCGGCGTTCTTCCGTATATCGGCGTATTGCTGCTTACCATCTTGTCAGTCGCCTATTGTTTGATTGCGGCTGATCGCATTTTGGCAAAGCGAGCAGAGTTATCATCACACCCCACGACAAATTGATATCGCAGCGGCCATTCCTTCCCGATATGTTCCAAGGGCAGGACATATCAGGCTGGGCAGAATATGAGACTTAAACATATCGCCGCTATATTGTTTTCGGCCGCTGCTTTGGCACAAGGCGCGCTGGCGCAGTCCAATCCTTTTGAGCAGCTAACGCCAGAGGCGCGTTTTCTGGTCGAGTTGCCTGAGGGCGTTGAAGCCAAGCCGGATACCGCAACACTAACAATCGGGGCGGAGCTTAATAATGGCGAGAAGGTCGCTCATGTCTCACAGCTCGTACATAAGGCTGAAGAGCGCAGGCACCCCTGGGCCTTTGCGATCACGCCAGAGGATCTGGCCGAAATCGAAAAGGTCCTGGCACAGACAGAGGCCTGGAAGGCAGAGGGTCTGCACGGGACCAGCTTAATCAATATGTATGTCTCGATCTGTCGAACAGAAGATACGCTGCCCGATGGCCTTAAGGTTTATTTTGGCATGATACAGGAGGATGATCCGGACAGCGTGATCGTCTTTGGGGGGATGACTATTACGGGCCCCGACGCAGAGCCTGTTTTTGTAGAAAACGGCATCAAGCCCTGCCCAACTGACAGTTAAAGCGGTCTACGCGTCCTGATCGGCTGGCGGGTCCTGAACTGGTAGGGGGTCGCCTTTCAGGCCGCAGGCGCCAAGGGCCAGCAGGATCAACAGTGTTCTCATAGCTTTGCCTTCCAGTCTGCGGCCCGTGCGCGGACCTGATCCGGGGCCGTTCCGCCAAAGCTTTGGCGCGAGGCGACGGAATTGTCGACACCAAGGACCGAGTAAACCTCCTGCGTGATCCCGTCATGCCCCGTCTGCAATTCAGCCAGCGTCAGGTCCGGCAGATCGCAGCCCTTATCCTCGGCCAGTTTCACAAGCGCACCGGTAACGTGATGGGCATCGCGGAAGGGCAGGCCCAGTTCGCGCACCAGCCAGTCAGCCAGATCAGTCGCGGTGGAAAAGCCCGAAGCGGCGGCAGCGCGCAGCGCATCCTTGTTAGGTTCCATATCGCCAACCATACCGGTCATGGCCGCCAGTGCCAGCATCAGGCTGTCGGCGGCGTCAAAGACCTGTTCCTTGTCTTCCTGCATGTCTTTGGAATAGGCCAGCGGCAGCCCCTTCATCACCGTCAGCAGGCCCACCAATGCCCCGTTGATCCGGCCCACCTTGGCCCGGATCAGTTCGGCAGCGTCCGGGTTCTTCTTTTGCGGCATAATGGACGAGCCGGTGGAGAACCGGTCCGACAATGTGACAAAGCGGAACTGGGCAGAGGACCAGACAACCAGCTCTTCGGCAAAGCGGCTTAGATGCGTGGCACAGATGGAGGCGCAGGACAGAAATTCCAGCGCGAAATCGCGGTCGCTGACCGCGTCCAGCGAATTGGCCATGGGCCGGTCAAAGCCGAGGGCTTTGGCCGTCATCTCCCGATCGATGGCAAAGCCGGTGCCTGCCAGCGCGGCCGCGCCAAGGGGGCTTTCGTTCATTCGCGCGCGCGCGTCCTCCACCCGGGACAGATCGCGGGCAAACATCTCAACATAGGCCAGCATGTGGTGGCCCCAGGTCACCGGTTGCGCGGTCTGCAAATGGGTAAAGCCCGGCATCACCAGATCAGCCCCGGCCTCGGCCTGACCGATCAGGGCGGTCATCAGTGCCCTTAGCCCCGCAGCAACCGCATCGCATTGGTCCCGGACCCAAAGGCGGAAATCAGTGGCCACCTGATCGTTCCGGCTGCGCCCGGTATGCAAACGGCCTGCCGGTTCGCCGATCAGCTCTTTCAGCCGCGCCTCCACATTCATGTGAATGTCTTCCAGCGCTGTCGAGAATTGAAATGTTCCCGCCTCAATCTCTGACAAGACCGTGAGCAGCCCTTCCCGGATCGCCTTGGCGTCGCTATCACTGATGATGCCACAGGCGGCCAGCATCGCCGCGTGGGCGCGGCTGCCTTCGATGTCCTGTGCTGCCAGACGCTGATCGAAACTGATGGAGGCATTGATCGCCTCCATGATCGCGTCGGGGCCTGCGGCAAACCGCCCGCCCCACATCTTGTTGCTGCTGTCGTTTGTCATGATATGCGTTCCGAAATCCGTTGACGGAGGCCCAAGTATGAAACCGATCCTCACCGCCCTGCTATACGCGGGCCTTGTGCTGGGCGCAAACCCCGTGCAGGCCGAGCCGCTTGATGAGGCGACGCGTGCCGCCCTGACCGAGATGCGCGCCGGCGATATGCGCAAGCTGGTGATCGCCGCCAGCCCGGTGCAGCGCGGCGCGGTCACCTATCTGACCGAGGACGGGACAGAGGTGACGCTTGCAGATAGCAACGACAAGCTGCGGATCGTCAATTTCTGGGCGACATGGTGCGCCCCCTGCCGCCAGGAAAAACCATCGCTTGATGCCTTGCAGGCGCAACTGGGCGGCGCGGATTTCGAGGTGATTGCCATCGCCACCGGGCGCAACACCGAGGCGAACCTGAAACGCTTCAAGGACGAGGTTGGGGTCAAACATCTGACCACCTATCTTGACCCAAAAAGCAAAGCGGCCCGCGCTATGGCGGTTCTGGGCCTGCCGGTATCCGTGATCCTGGACCGCGACGGCAACGAAATCGCCCGCCTGACCGGCGGGGCCGACTGGACCAGCGAAAGTGCGTTGGGGATTATGAAACGGTTGATTGAAAGGGGTGGGTCCTAGCCGTCATTGGCGGATACGCTCTTGGCGGCATCGCTGATATTTAGGGCGCGGCGGTTTCGAAACGACAGAAGCAATGCTGAAACTGTCACAGGTTTCCGCTATAAGCCTTGGGGATCCTACTTGAAGAAACACCATGGCTCGACAGAACTGTAGCTCCTATGTCGTTTGTACATCGCCTCGCAGTGGCAGTACCATGCTGTGCAAGTTGCTTGCGGCCACAAAAGTTGCGGGGAACCCAGGGTCGCTTTTTCACAAACCATCAGTCGATGCGTGGCTGAGATACTACGATCTGGAAACGGCTACCTTCACGTCACGAAGAGAGACCCTGGACGCGATCGTCAGGGCCGCAATAGCGCGCGGGAAAGGCGAAACGGACGTTTTTGGGCTTAGGCTTCAGCGCGGTAGCTTCGCGTTCTTTATGGAACAGCTAAGTTACATGCATTCAGATTGCCGAACAGACCTGGAACGCATCGAGGCCACGTTCGGGCCAACGCTGTTTATCTACCTAAATCGTGACGATAAAATAGATCAGGCTATTTCATGCATCCGTGCCGAACAGACCGGTCTATGGCACCGCAATGCCGATGGTAGCGACCTTGAAGTGCAAGACGTTAAGCGGGAAGATGGTTACGATCCCGATGCTATCAGGGCACAGGTGTCAGAGTTTGTGGAGTTTGACAAAGCATGGCGATCCTGGTTCGAAGAGCAATCAATAGAACCACTCGAAGTTTCGTATGACGCGCTGGCGCGAGAGCCGCAGAAGGTGTTGGCGAGCATTCTTGATGCTCTGGGTGCAGATGCCTCAGTTGCGGATAACATACCCGTTCAAACGGCCAAAATCGCCGATGAGACGAACAGAAAATGGCGAGCACGATTTGAGTCCGAGGTGGCGCGCTCTGCCTCCTGAGGCTGAAGATAGATAGATGACCGTAAGGTTCCGCCTACAGCGCCTCCCCGACACAGATTCAGCAAAGGTCCGCTTTGCCCTGCGGGTTCAAATGGCGAGGACAGTAAGGCCGCTAAAGCGTTTCGAGTTTACCTTGAGACATCGCATAAAATCGAAACGCGTACACCCTATCGGCTTATCACTGCGTTTCAGGATAATCTTTTGTCTCAGGTTTATCCCGAAACGCTTTAAGAGCTTTGATTGGTTAACGAGAAAAGATCTCAGGCTCCTGAAATCGGCGCTTTTCGAGGCCCTAAAACGCCCTCGGCCCTTACTACCTAGTTTGGAGGACCAAGGTGGTAAGGGCCGAGTCGTCACTTGTGGATCATGGAGTCAGAAACTTGATCCGGAATTCTTAGCGGCGTGGCTGGAAGTTTGTTTGCTGAGATGGCCGGTCGAGACCTTGGCAAACTTCCTGAATAAATTCTTGCCCCCTAGTGCCGCATCAGTCCTCCATTACATTTTCTGTCTTCATTGGTGAGGCTGACTTCTGTGTTGCTGGCACAATGCCACCCTCGGGAAACAATATGGCACGGGCGAACACAATGTGCAGGCGGCAAAAAGGCGAGATTGTGAGGGCGTTGGAATAGAAGACCTATCCTAATGGATAGGTTCAACATGCTGTCTATAGGTGTCGCGGCAGGAATTCCAGATTTTGGGCAAACCTTCGGCCAATCGGGCAAATGTGGTAGTGTCATCGGCCTTGCAGGCTGTTTCCAGCTCTGCCAGCCGGGTGCGCAGGCTTTTGGCCCCAAATGTCCCGGCAGACCCTGCAAGCCGGTGAATCTGCGCCTGCATATCCGGGGAAATACTGCCGTTGACGGCCGCGATGTCAGCCAATCCGGTGTCAATCTCGTCGATAAACCTGGTTGCGGAGGCAGCGAATTTCTTGTCGCCCAGAATCTCGCGCAGATCGTCGATTACCGCCTGGTCAGTCTCCACCTCGGTCGTGGAGCCATTTGCATAGCGCGCCAGCACCTTACTGAGGCGCGCGCGGTCAATGGGCTTGTTCAGACATTCATTCATGCCCGCTTCGCGAAACCGGTTGAGTTCCTCATGCAGCACATGTGCGGTCAGGCCAACAATGGGAACGGCCGCGGACCGTCCTGCCCCCTTACGGATGGCACGGGTCGCTGCCACGCCATCCATCACCGGCATGGAAACATCCATCAGGATCACATCATAGGCTTTGGCTTTCGCGGCCTCTACGCCCAGTTTTCCGTTTTCGGCTTCAGTGACCTTGTGGCCCAGTGTTTCCAGCAGGCGGCGGGCAACGAAGCGGTTGATCTCGTTATCCTCGACCAAAAGGATATCAAGCGTGCGCACCTCACCAGCCGGCACAGGTTTTTCCTCATCCCAATATGCTGCCACTTCGGAGCTGCTGGGTTCGCGATAGGGAACCTTGACCCAGAAGGTGCTGCCGACGCCCAGATCGGAGTTCAGGCCAATCTCGCCGCCCATCGCCTTAGTCATGCGGCGGCAGATCCCCAGGCCCAACCCGGTCCCGTCAGAACGCCGCTCGTAAGACGCATCAATGGTGACAAAGTCGTCAAACACCCGCGCCAGATCCTCTGGCGGGATACCGATGCCGGTGTCGGCAATGCGGTACATCAGCGCCGGCTCGCCGCTTTCAAGCTTGCCCATTGCGACAACCACGGTGATCACACCGTCCTGCGTGAACTTGCAGGCATTGCCGACCAGATTGAACAGGATCTGACGCAGGCGGAAGCTGTCGCCGATGCTCAACTCCCCCGGTTTCAGCTTGTTCGCCAGGCTCAGGCTGTTGCCCTGTCGGGCCGCCAGCGATTGGTTGATGCTGACAACCTCTTCGGCGATTTTGATGGGTGAGAACACATCGGCGTTCAGCTCCAGCTTGCCCGCCTCGCTTTTGGAGATATCAAGGACGTCATTGATATGGCGCAGCAGCAACTGGCCTGAGGTTTTGGCGACATCGACATACCGGTCTTGCTCTTCCGTTAGTTTGGTCTCTCCCATCAGGTCGAGCGTGCCCATGATGCCATTCAGCGGTGTGCGCATCTCGTGGCTCATCACCGCCAGGAAATTCGATTTGGCGCGTTCTGCTGCAAGGGCGGAATCGCGGGCGGCACGCAAGTCCTGCTCGGCCGCCAGACGGGCCGAGATATCGCGGATAAAGGCAACAAAGATGATGCCTTCGGGGCCGGATGCTGCAGCGACCGAAATCTCAACCGGGAAATCGTGTCCGTCCTTGTGCAGACCCGCCAATTGCAGCAGCCCGTCATCGGGCAGTTGCATATCCCCTGATTGCAGGATGCTTTCCACGGCTTTGTAGTATTTCAGGTGCATCTCTTCGGGGATCAGCAGCGGCACCATGTCCTGGCCCAGAACCTCCTCAGCCGAATAGCCGAAAATAGAGCTGGCCGCGCCGTTGAAGTCGATGATCGTGCCTTCGGGATCGGTCACGATGACCGCATCCAGCGATGCGCCGACCGTTGAGGCCAGACGCGCATAGACCTGCTGCCGTTGTTGGCTTTCACGCTCGGTAATGCCGAACTGACGGAACAGGATCGACAGCAGGATCGCCAAGGCAATCAGGATACAGGCAGTCAGAAGGCCAACCCGTGCCAGCAGTGACGAGATAAAGCCGCGCTGATCGGCCGACTGGCGGTCAAAAATCGCGATCCCCTCGATCGCAAGCGTCCGGGCCGAGGGCTGGATCATATCTGTCCGACTGGCAATTTCCGGCAGAGAAGTCCGCAAGGCAGCATCCCAACTGTTGATCAGCGGCACCGTGCGGTCGACATAGTTTTCCAGCCGGGCAAGGGCGGCGGCGGCAATGGCGTTGGTGTGCAGTTCTTCGCGGATCCGACCATCGGTCAGCGTGTTGATGCGGCTGACCAGACGGTCAAAGCGCTTGCGGACTTGTCCAAGCTCTGCCGCTTCGGGGTGCGTTCCCAGCGCGATGCGCATCTGCAACAGGTCCGCCTCCAGCTGGGACAGGTTCCATTGCACGTTGTCCTGAGAGGCTTCCTCCAGCACACGCAATTCGGTCCTGATCTGATATGCGGCCAGCACAAGCGTTGCCACACCGACCAGCATGAGGATGGTCAGCGCCGAGATATTGAACCGTTTTGATAGCCAGCGCGCTTGTCTCACTGAGCCTCCGGCAGTGTTTTCAGACCAAATATTGTTAGTCGCCGAGGGCGGGTCTGTCCAGTTTTCAAAAGCAATGGGGATAAGAAATTCCTTGCGATACCTGATAGTTCGCCGGTGTTTTCCGGGTGCTTCGTGACTTTGACAGGCGCGAGTTCTGACTGCCGGCGACAATACTTATGCGATATCTGTCTTTTTGGGTCGGGGCGGCAATTGAAATGAGATGAGGCTGGAAACTAACGGGCCTTGATAACAGTTTGCGACCAGGTGAGAACGAGTGGACGCCATATCTCGGTCGAGTGGATCGACAACTTCAAGATATTGTAGGCGTGTTCGGTTTGTTTGCCGGACCGCAGGGACGACTATTAAAGTGGTCAGGTCCTGGCGGGCAAACGCGTTTCAACTGCGCCTTGGTGTACGGCGATAGGTCATTTCGCCTTAAACACCCAAGACTAGGTCAGACCGACCATGCGTCAGCGCACCCGTTACCACCGCGCCACAAGTGTTGCGGAATACCCACTCAAAGCAGCCTAGGCCCGACTAGTCTTTGCCCTACGCAGTGTCTTTTCCGATGGCCCAGGCAGTACAAGCGGGCGATCGGACAGCAGCGTTTCCATGGAGAAATAGCCGGTCACAGTCTCAAGCTCGATTCCAGATGTCAGGCGCTGATAGACCGCATCATAGCCGGACATGGCCCGGGTCACGACTTTCAGCAGATAATCCCATTCCCCGCCGATCCGGTGCATTTCCACCACATCAGGGATACTGGCGACATGCGCGGCAAAGCGTTGCGCCCATTCAACGCTGTGATGGCGCGTGCGCACCATGACAAAGATGGTCAGATCCAGCCCCAGCGCCGCTGCGTCCAGCTGCGCCCGATAGCCTTCGATCACCCCACTGTCATGCAGCCGCTGCATCCGCCGCCAGCAGGCGTTCTGCGACAGGCCCACCTGTTCAGCGACGGCGCGCTGTGAAAGATTGCCGTCGCGTTGAAGCAGCGAGAGGATTTTTGCGTCAATGGCGTCTATCTCGATCATATGATCGAATTTATGCAGCAATTCGGCAAAATCAAGTGAAGATATATTCCCTCGGCCTGTCATAGACTGCCCGAAACGCAGGACAGGACGATGACAACAGATTTCGATGATTTCTCAGCCTCGATCAACACCCCGCATGTGGTCGAAGACCTGCGCGGCGGACTGATCGGCAAAAACGCAATGATTAATGGGCCTTGCGGGCCCAAAAAACTGGTTTACGCCGACTATGTCGCATCGGGCCGGGCCCTGCGCCAGATTGAGGATTTCGTGCAAGAGCGCCTGCTGCCCTATTACGCCAACAGCCATACCGAGGCGTCCTTTGTCGGCGGGCGGATGACCCGGCTGCGGCGCGAGGCGCGGGATGTGATCCGGCACCTGTGTCATGCGGATGAGCGGCATGCGGTGGTCTTTACCGGGTCGGGCGCGACGCAAGGGATCAACCGGCTGGTGCATCTGTTTGGGCTGGACCGCAAGGGCGGGCCGCGGCCATGCGTGATCATTGGGCCTTACGAACATCACTCCAACATTCTGCCCTGGCGCGAATGCGGGGCCGAGGTGGTCGAGCTGCCCGAGGCGGAGTGCGGCGGCCCCTGCCCTAACGCTCTGGCTGCGGCACTGAAAAACGCGGAAGGTCGTCCAATCGTCGGTGCATTTTCTGCCGCATCCAATGTCACAGGCGTGCTGACCGATATTGCCGCCGTGACCCGCCAGCTTAAGGCTGCGGGCACGTTGGCTGTGTGGGATTTTGCCGGTGGCGGGCCATATCTGCCTATCGATATGTGCCCGGCCCCGGATGCCGAGATTGACGCTATCGTCCTGTCGCCACACAAATTTGTCGGCGGGCCGCAGGCGACCGGTGTGCTTTTGCTGCGCAAGGATGCCGTTGTGAGCACCCGCCCGACCTTTCCCGGTGGTGGCACGGTGCGTTTTGTATCCCCGACCGGGCATGACTACACCCAATCCGTCGAAGCGCGTGAGGAGGCCGGAACCCCGAATGTCATCGGTGATTTGCGGGCGGCCCTGTGCTTTCTGGTCAAGGATGCGATCGGCCAGGACTTTATCACCCGCCGCAATGCTGAGGTCAGCGCACGTGCCATCGACATTCTGGCCGCAGATGACCGGATTGAGCTTTTGGGCCGTCTGGATTGCCCGCGCCTGCCGATCCTGTCCTTCCGCATTCGCGATGGTCAGGGCGGTTTTGTGCATCAGCAGCTGGTCACCCGGATGCTCTCGGATCGCTATGGTATTCAGGCGCGCGGCGGCTGTGCCTGC
Source organism: Halovulum sp. GXIMD14793 (assembly GCF_054457435.1). Taxonomy (NCBI): domain Bacteria; kingdom Pseudomonadati; phylum Pseudomonadota; class Alphaproteobacteria; order Rhodobacterales; family Paracoccaceae; genus Halovulum; species Halovulum sp. GXIMD14793. The sequence continues at coordinate 46,975 of NZ_JBTLNE010000004.1, forward strand.
GCAGGGCCTTATGTCCACCGGCTGCTGGGCATCGACGATCACGCCTCCGAAGCAATGCGGGCCGCGATCCTGTCCGGGCAGGAGCTGGAGAAACCCGGCTTTGTCCGCCTGAACCTGAGCTATCTGGCCAGCGATGAGGAAGTTGCCTATATCTTGAATTCCGTGCTGGAACTGGCGCAGCAGGCAACGGCACAGGTCTCAACCTATCGCGCCGACCCGGCAACCGCCGTTTTCGAGCCTCTGGCAAGCTAGCTGCTGCGCTCAGCCCCCCAAAAGCGGCCGAAAAGTGGCGAAAACCTTATATACAAAGGTACAGACGCCACACTCTTTCGGATTCTGCGGATTGACCCAAGGTTTGGCTCGACATATCCGAAAGCGTCGGCCATTAAAAAATAAAGGGGGCGACCGAGCGGTATTGCCAATGAAATTGTTACTTGCCGATGACCATGATCTCGTACGCGAGACTCTGGCTGCATTCCTAGAGACTGACCCCGACCTGACTGTTATGCAGGCCGATAACCTTGACGATGCGCTACAGATCATCGCCAGGGACGGGGTTTATGACCTGTTATTGCTGGATTATTCCATGCCCGGCATGAACGGCCTGGATGGGCTGTCACGCGCCATGGAGGTGAATGAGGGTAAGCCGGTGGCGCTGATTTCCGGCACCGCGACCAAAGCCGTTGCCGAAGCCGCATTGAAATCCGGGGCCGCAGGCTTTCTGCCCAAGACCATGGCCGCAAGGTCAATGGTCAATGCTGTGCGCTTTATGGCGGCGGGCGAGGTTTTCGCACCGCTGGACTTCATGACCAATGAGGACGAGGCCGTCGATAGCGAAAGCGACCTGACCCAGCGGGAACGTCAGGTTCTGCGCGGTGTGGCCGATGGCAAATCCAACAAGGAAATCGCCCGGGAACATGACCTGCAGGAAGTGACCATCAAGCTGCATGTCAAAAACCTCAGCCGCAAGCTGGGCGCGCGCAACCGCACCCATGCCGCGATGATTGCCCGGGATCGCGAACTGATCTGAGGTGGCGACACTCCGGCGCGGTTGCGACCCTGAGCTTTGGCCGCTAACTAGGTGACAAACAGCATCAAGCCAGGGGCACGAAATGGGCCAAAGCGAACGGCGCGACATCCATAATTCGGACATCCCCTTGGTATGTCGGTCCTGCGAGGCGCGTAACAGGGGTGTTTGTGGTGCGTTGACCCCACCACAACTGAGCGAACTGGCCCGCCACACCCAGCAGCGCAAGCTTAGCAGCGAAGAGGTGTTGAGCGCCGAGGGTGAGGACAGCGCCAACTATGGCAATATCGTTTCTGGTGTCGTGCGCCTGTCCAAACTGATGGCTGATGGCCGCCAGCAGATCGTCGGCTTGCAATTCGCTCCGGATTTTATCGGCCGCCCGTTTCAGCGCGGCAATAACGTCACCGCAGAGGCGGCAACGGACCTGCGGGTCTGCGCCTTTCCTAAGACAGTTCTTGATCGGTTGATTGCGGAAACACCGGAGCTTGAGCACCGCCTGCACGAACAGGCCCTGCGCGAGTTGGACGAGGCCCGCGACTGGATGCTGACCCTTGGCCGCAAAACCGCGGCGGAAAAAGTTGCCAGTTTTCTGCATCTGATCGCCATCCATTTCGACCCCGAGGCCGAGGATCAAGGCAAACCAATCCGGTTCGAACTGCCCCTGAAACGCGCTGATATCGCCGATTTCCTTGGCCTGACCATCGAAACCGTCAGCCGCCAGATCACCCGTTTGCGCCGCGATGGTATCATCTCGGTCGAGAACAATCGCACTGTCTCGGTTCCCGACCTGTCCCGCCTGCACGAAGCCTGCGAAGCGCAGTTTTAAGGAAATTCAGTCAACGCGACACGAATGTAGCGTGCACACGCACCCACTTGCGCGTTGACCCGAGGGCTTGACCGCTTCGAACAAGTCACCGCAGAAGCAGCCAAATCGAAAACCTGCTGCGCAAGGGCTGGCACGATCAGCGCATCTCATTACAGTAGAGGCGGCACTGAATTTAGAGGGCGGGCATTTTATGACGAATAGTCCACGTTTCTTTGGATTTTGGCTTCCTGTTTATGATGAAAAAACTGCGCGCGAGGCCGTGAAGATGTCTGGGTTGCCCGTCCTTGTGATGGGCGGTAACGCCGCATTGTTTGCGCTTATTTCTGCCGTAGGCCCAACCCCTTCCTACGGCTTGGCAACTTGTTTTGCGGCAATTTCCCTAGTTTTGATCGTTCTGGCATTCAGGATACGCGCAGGATGGGCGAGCGCTGTTCCCATCATGATGACTTTGTTTGTTATCTTTGTGGTTTTGAACATCTATCTGTCGCTCACTGATTACCGCTTATCCGGTGGCGGCGGTGTTAATGCTGTTCGCATAACCTTGGCTTGGGTTATTCCGGCCTTCTGCACCGCCTTGGCCTTCGGCGGCTGGCGTTGGCTTCAGAAAAACCGTCCGACCGAGCAGCATTAGGGTCTTTCAGGGCGTCCTGCCCCTAGCCCTGCCCATGCGTATGGGTATTCAGATAAGGCAAAAGGTATTCCCGCTCGAAAGCGATGTGCCGGCGCATGGCGGCGAAAAGGCCACGGAGCATGTAACCCAGCGAGTCCACCTTATCGCGGTCACGTTCGGCGATCAGGGTAGACAGGCGATCCTCGATCTCTTCGGCAAAACTGCAATCGTCAAAATGCTCTTCGCTAAGCCTGTCAAGCGTATCTGACAGGTCAGGGCTCAATTGCCGCAGCAGCGGGAACACGGTCTTTTCTTCAAACTCGTGGAATTGCCGTAATGCTGGCGGGACCGATTGCAGAAGCATCCGGCAATGCTCTGACGTCACACCAACCGGCAGGCGATCCGCCAAATCCTCAAGCGCAGCGCAAAGCTGCAGGTTCTGGGTCAGATACGCGTCGAACTCTGCCCGGATTGCATGCAGCCGGACCGCCGTATCGGTCATGCCGTTTGCTGATCCGTCTGTCTGGTTCATCTTGCGGGTCCATTTTTCGTCTAGGGACAAAATGACCCAACTGACCCGGCATCAACCTTGATCTGGATCAAGGCCGGTTTCCCCGTTTCCATCCATTTCTGCGTCAGCTTTCCGGCAAACGGGTGTGGCCAATGTGCTGCGACTCGGTTGGTGGGCATCACGGGTGCGAAGGAGCGCATAAGGATGAGAAACGGGATAGAAATGATCATGGTCGGGCTGGCAACCATGCTTGTCTTGGTCATGGCCGGACTGGCACAGGACAGCTTGTTCCAGCAGCATATGGTCATCACGGGGATTGTGTTGGCAATAGCAACGGTGATCCTGCTGCGCCGGGTGGATTTTGCCGCCGACGGGCCAAAGCAGGTGCCCTCGGGATATAATGACAGCATCGTTCGCTATGGCGTTATTGCGACCATGTTCTGGGGCATTGTTGGGTTTCTCGTTGGTGTGCTTGCGGCGTCGCAACTGGCCTGGCCATGGCTGAACATCGAGCCTTGGTTTAACTTTGGCCGCGTGCGCCCGCTGCACACCTCTGCCGTTGTTTTCGCCTTTGGCGGCAATGCACTCATCGCGACTTCATTCTTTGTCGTGCAGCGCACCACACGGGCGCGCCTGTTTGGCGGCAACCTGGCCTGGTTTGTTTTCTGGGGCTATCAGTTGTTCATCGTTTTGGCCGCCACCGGCTATCTGCTGGGCATCACCCAAAGCAAGGAATACGCAGAGCCTGAGTGGTATACTGATGTCTGGCTGACTGTCGTCTGGGTCGCTTACCTGGTGGTGTTCCTTGGCACCATCCTGAAACGAAAAGAGCCGCATATCTATGTGGCCAACTGGTTCTATCTGGCTTTCATCGTGACCGTTGCAATGCTGCATGTGGTCAATGCCCTGTCCATACCGGTGTCGTTGCTTGGATCCAAAAGCTATTCTGCGTTCGCTGGCGTTCAGGATGCTCTGACCCAATGGTGGTACGGGCATAATGCAGTCGGCTTTTTCCTAACTGCCGGCTTCCTGGGTATGATGTACTATTTCGTGCCGAAACAGGCCGAACGCCCGGTTTATTCCTACCGTCTGTCGATCATCCACTTCTGGGCGCTGATCTTCCTTTATATCTGGGCCGGTCCGCACCACCTGCACTACACCGCGCTGCCCGACTGGGCGCAGACGCTGGGTATGGTGTTCTCGATCATGTTGTTGATGCCGTCCTGGGGCGGGATGATCAACGGCCTGATGACCCTTTCGGGCGCCTGGGACAAGCTGCGCACCGATCCGATCCTGCGCATGATGGTGATGTCGCTGGCCTTTTACGGCATGTCCACATTTGAGGGACCGCTGATGTCGGTCAAAGCTGTGAATAGTCTTTCGCACTATACCGACTGGACCATCGGGCACGTCCATTCTGGAGCGCTAGGCTGGGTCGGGCTGGTCTCCTTTGGTGCCATCTACTATCTGGTTCCCAAGCTGTGGGGGCGTGAACGCCTCTACTCGCTGCGGCTTGTGAACTGGCACCTTTGGCTGGCGACCCTGGGCATCGTTGTTTATGCGGCCGTCATGTGGGTCTCGGGCATTCAGCAAGGTCTGATGTGGCGCGAGTATAACGATATGGGCGGCCTGGTTTATAGTTTTTCTGAAACTGTCGCGCCCATGCATCGCTACTATGTCGTACGGACGCTGGGCGGGGTTCTGTACCTGCTGGGCGCGCTGATCATGGCCTACAACATTTACAAGACAATCCGCGGCGATGTCCGGGAAGAAGCACCAATGGGTGCCGAAGCCCCGGTCCCGGCAGAGTAAGGAGTTCGATCCGATGTCAATTCTGGACAAACACCAGGTACTGGAAAAGAACGCTACGCTGCTGCTGGTTGCCTCGTTCGGGGTGGTCACCATCGGCGGGATCGTGGAAATCGCGCCGCTGTTCTATCTGGAGAACACCATCGAAAAGGTAGAGGGGATGCGCCCCTACTCTCCGTTAGAGCTGGCCGGGCGCAACATCTATATCCGCGAGGGCTGCTATGTCTGCCACAGCCAGATGATCCGCCCCTTCCGCGACGAGGTGGAGCGGTACGGCCATTACTCGCTGGCAGCGGAATCGATGTATGATCATCCGTTCCAGTGGGGCTCAAAACGGACCGGGCCGGATCTGGCCCGTGTCGGGGCGCGCTATTCCAACGACTGGCATGTGAAGCACCTGATCGAACCAACCTCGTTCGTGCCTGAATCCATCATGCCGTCCTATGCTTTTCTGGCTGACGCTGACCTGGAATTCAACAATCCAGCGGCGCACCTGAAAGCCAACACAATTGTGGGTGTACCCTATACCGAAGAGCAAATCGAAAACGCAGAGGCCGATCTGAAAGCACAGGCCAATCCGGATGCAGACTGGTCCGGTCTGGAAGAGCGTTATCCCAAGGTGGTTCTGGGCGACTTTGACGGGGATCCAAAGCGCCTGACAGAAATGGACGCCCTGGTCGCCTATTTGCAGATGCTTGGCACATTGGTCGATTTCTCTGTCTACCAACCACAAGAAAACATCCGCTAGGAGGGTCCGATGGATTATCAGTCGATGCGCACTTTTGCCGACAGTTGGGGCCTGCTGGCCATGACGATCTTTTTTGTCCTCACGGTTCTGTGGGTGTTCCGCCCCGGATCACGCAAACTGAGTGACGATGCTGCCAGTATCCCTTTCAAGGAGGACGAAAATGTCTGACCAGAAAGATATCGATGAGTTTTCCGGCGTCGAAACCACCGGCCATGAATGGGACGGCATCAAGGAATTGAACAATCCGCTGCCGCGCTGGTGGCTATGGAGTTTCTACGCCACTATCGTCTTTTCGCTGGTCTATGTCGTGCTGTACCCAGCCTGGCCGCTAATCAGCTCTGCCACGGGCGGTGTCCTGGGCTGGAACAGCCGCACGGCTCTAGCGGAAACCATGGAACAGGTTGAGGCGTCAAAGGCGGGACAGATCGCGGCCATTCGCGAAAAATCGGTTGAGGAAATCCTCGCCGATCCGGAGTTGCGAAGCTTTGCGATCGCATCGGGCGCTGCAGCGTTCAAGATCAATTGCGTGCAGTGCCATGGCTCCGGCGCTCAGGGCAGCCCGGGCTATCCGAACCTGAACGACGACAGTTGGATATGGGGCGGCACGCCCGAGGCGATCCACTATTCCATTCAGAACGGTATCCGGTTCGAGCAGGACGAGGATACCCGAATCTCTGACATGCCTGCCTTTGGCGCGGATGATTGGATCACCCCACAGGAAATCGCACTGGTCGCCGATCATGTCCTGTCCTTCACCAACCGCGCCGAAACCTCTGAGGAAGGGGCGGATCTTTACCTGGAGAACTGTTCCAGCTGTCACGGCGAACAGGGCGAAGGCATGGCCGATCTGGGTGCGCCACAGCTGAACGACGCACTTTGGCTTTATGGCCGGGAGCGGGAGGACATCATCGCGCAGATTCACAAACCCGTGCATGGTGTGATGCCCGCCTGGGAAGATCGGCTTGGCGATGTCACGGTCAAGGAGTTGGCCGTTTATGTCCATTCGCTGGGCGGCGGACAGTAACAATGCTTGGTCCAGCCCCGACAACAGGGCTGGGCCAAACCCAACGGTGGCGTGACGCATTGTCCACCGGTGTTGACGATCATGAAGACGCGTCCGGATGTTGGATGCAAGGAAACCTAGCGACAGCGCCATCTGTGACCATGTCACAGACTGACCTGCCACTGAGTGCCACACTTGAACGCGCCATTTGGTAACGACTTCCCTGGACTGACAGGACCCAAGATGCAGGACGACGGCTCAATCGACAAACTGGATGTCAGCGCGGTGAATACCGGGGCCAAGGCTGCGGCAGAACCACTTTATGCCGCGCGTGAGAAGATCCACCCCAAGCGCGTCTCGGGCAACTATCGACGCCTGAAGTGGATCATCATGCTTGTCACATTGGGCATCTACTATCTGACGCCCTGGATCCGGTGGGATCGCGGCCCCTACGCACCCGATCAGGCTGTTCTGATCGATATGGCCAACCGACGCTTCTACTTCTTCTTCATCGAAATCTGGCCGCAGGAATTCTTCTTCGTTGCCGGCCTATTGGTCATGGCCGGTATCGGGCTGTTTCTGGTCACGTCAATCGTTGGCCGCGCCTGGTGTGGCTATGCCTGCCCGCAGACAGTCTGGACCGACCTATTTCTGGTTATCGAACGCTGGGTCGAAGGGGATCGCAATGCCCGCATCCGCCTGGACAAAGCACCATGGAGCTTCGACAAAACCAGAAAGCGTGTCGTCAAGCATGTGATCTGGGTGCTGATCGCCATCGCAACCGGCGGGGCCTGGATCTTCTATTTCGCTGATGCCCCAACGCTTTTGTACAATTTCGTCACCTTCCAGGCACCTCTCATCGCTTATTCCACCGTCGGCATTCTGACCGCCACGACCTATGTCTTTGGTGGCCTCATGCGTGAACAGGTCTGCATCTACATGTGCCCCTGGCCGCGTATTCAAGCCGCAATGCTGGACGAAGACAGCCTTGTTGTGACCTATAATGACTGGCGCGGCGAACCTCGCAGCCATGGCAAGAAACGCGATGCCGCGGCCGCCACCGGCGATTGTGTCGATTGTAACGCCTGCGTCGCGGTTTGCCCGACCGGGATCGACATCCGCGATGGCCAGCAGATGGAATGCATCACCTGCGCACTTTGCATCGACGCCTGCGATGACATCATGACCAAGCTGGGGCGCGAGACCGGCCTGATCTCCTATTCCACACTGAAGGACTACAACCACAACGTCGCCATCGCGACCGACCCCGAAACGGGAAAGCTCAACCCTGGCAGGGTGCGCGATGCGGCAGGTGGCTTTGTCGACAAAGTCCGGCATTTTGACCCCCGGGTTTTTCTGCGTGTGCGCACTCTGATCTATACTGGCCTCTGGTCGCTGATCGGTGTCGGTCTGCTGGTCGCGCTATTGTCGCGCGACAGGCTGGAGCTGAACGTCCAGCGCGACCGAAATCCGGTCTTCGTACGCCTGTCTGATGGCTCGATCCGCAACGGCTATACGGTGAAACTGTTGAACATGGTGCCCGAACCCCGCGTTATCTTCCTGTCGCTCGAAGGTCTGCCCGGCGCAACCATGTCCATCAACGAGGTGGATCAACCCGACGGCGTGTCTTTCGCAATCGATGTCAAACCTGACAAGCTGCGGCAGGTAAAGGTGTTCATTACGCAGCCCGCCAACGACGTTGAGCCCGGCGCCACCAGCTTCGTGCTGCGGATCGAGGACAAGCAGTCGTTTGAAAGCGACACCTACAATGCAACCTTTGAAGCCCCGAGGGAGGAATAAGATGTTCGGAAATCTGTTCGGGACCCGCAATTTCACAGGCTGGCACATGACCGGTCTTCTAGTTGCGTTCTTTGCTGTGATCATCACGGCCAATTTCATCATGGCCTGGCAGGCGATCCACGCCTGGCCCGGGCTGGTGGTCAAAAACTCCTATGTTGCCAGTCAGGAGTTTGACGAAAAGACCGCAGAGCGGCGCGCCCAGATCGCACTGGGCTGGACCGCGGAAACTGCCTATCAGGATGGGGTTCTGACCGCATCGCTGAAAGACAGCTACGGCAATGCCCTTAGCGGCGCAGATGTCACCATGCATCTCAGCCGCCCGGTCACCGACACAGCCGACCTGGACTTGAAACTGTCCGCCCGTGATATCGGCGTTTATGAGGCTCAGTATCAACTGGACGGGGGGCGTTGGGATATGACCCTGACCGTCCGGCACCGGGATAAGACCTGGACCCAGCCAATTCGTATGGAAATCGACTAAGATGCAATGCTGTACCCTGGCCGTTGATTGCGCCGAGCAGGTCGAAGAGACCAACCTTGCCGCCCAGCGCGAGGCTTTGCGCCATGCCGGGCGCGAATTGCCCGATGGTCGGGTGCAACTGGTCTTTTCCGTGCCGGGAATAAAGTGCGGCAGCTGCATCGGCGCGATCGAACGCGGTCTGGCAGAGCTTGACCAGGTTGAGGCACGTGTGAACATGACGCTGAAACGTGTCTCTGTGACTTTGCCGCCCGATCATGACCCGCTGAAGGTCGCGCAACATCTTTCCGCCCTGGGATATCCGGCAACACCGGTCGATATGGGCGATCTCGGCACCCTGGAAACAGACCGGGAAAGCCGCCGACTGCTGCGTGCACTGGCAGTCGCAGGCTTTGCCGCCGCCAATGTGATGCTGCTATCCGTGTCAGTCTGGTCCGGTGCGGAGGGCGCAACGCGCGATCTGTTCCATATGATATCGGCGATCATCGCGATACCAACCGCCGCCTATTCCGGACAAAGCTTTTTCCGTTCTGCCTGGGGCGCGCTTTCCGCAAAACGGCTTAACATGGACGTCCCGATCTCTTTGGCGGTGATACTGGCACTTTGCATGAGCCTGTATGAGGCCCTGACCCACGGCACCGAAGCCTATTTTGACGCCGCTCTCATGCTGCTGTTCTTCCTGCTGATCGGGCGCTATCTGGATCAGCGGATGCGCGAACGGGCCCGCTCTGCCGTGATCGGCCTTAGCCGTATCGCCGCCAAGGGCACAATGGTGCTGGAGGACGGAACGCCAACCTTCCGCCCGGTTGATGAGGTAAGGCCCGGCATGCTGCTGCTGGTCCCCGCGGGCGAGCGCATACCGGTCGATGGCGTGGTGGAAACCGGCCAGTCCGACCTCGACCGCTCTCTCGTCAGCGGAGAGGCCGCACCGGTCGCCGCCCGTCCCGGCCTGAATGTTGAGGCCGGGGTACTGAATATCGGTGCGCCGCTGGAACTTCGTGCGACCAAAGCGGCCTCGGACAGTTTCCTTGCCGAAGTGATGGAGATGATGCAGGCCGCCGAGGCCGGGCGCGGCAGCTATACCCGGGTCGCCGACCGCGCCGCCCGGCTTTATGCACCGGTTGTGCATCTGCTGGCCTTGGTGACCTTTGTCGGCTGGATGATCGCGGGTGCCGACTGGCACAGCGCTCTTTATATCGGGATCGCTGTCCTGATCGTGACCTGCCCCTGTGCACTGGGCCTTGCCGTACCCGTCGTGCACGTCATTGGCGCAGGGCGCTTGTTCGAAAACGGTATCTTGATGAAAGACGGCGCCGCACTGGAGCGCCTGGCAGAGGTTGACCGCGTGGTTTTTGACAAAACCGGCACCCTGACCACGGGTGCCCCGCTGGCCACCCTGTCCGAGCTGACCCCCAACGAAGAAGCCGCAGCCCTTGCACTGGCGCGCGCCTCGACCCATCCGGTCTCTCGCGCGGTTGCCAATGCTCTGCCGCACATCACACCCGCCGAACTGGAACATGCGGAGGAACACCCCGGATGCGGCCTTGAGGCCCGGTTGAATGGCACGGTGCTGCGCTTTGGTCGCGCCGACTGGGTCGCTGAAATTGCCAGCACCCCCACCAACACCGACGGCCCGGCCTTTGCCTTCGCCGGAAAACCCGCCAGGGGCTTTGGCCTGCGCGAAACCCTGCGCACAGGCGCAGAGGACACCGTCGCCACCCTAAACGCCCAGGGCTTTGCACCTGTACTTGCCTCTGGTGATACTCAGGCCCGGGTTTCGGCCATGGCCACCCGGCTGAACCTGCCCGACTGGCGGTCCGGTATGCGCCCGGCCGACAAGATCGCCTGCATCCGCACCCTGCAGGACCAGGGCCACAAGGTGCTTATGGTCGGCGACGGGTTGAATGATGCACCGTCACTCGCTGCCGGTGATGCCTCCATGGCCCCGGCCTCGGCGTCCGATGTGGGGCGCATGGCAGCCGATTTCGTCTTTACCCATGACGATCTGGGCGCTGTTGCCACCGCCCTTGCAACAGCACGCAAGGCCCGCCGCCTGGTGCAGCAGAATTTCGGCCTCGCCATCCTTTACAATTGTATTGCGGTTCCACTGGCCGTCTCCGGCTTCGTCACCCCGCTGATCGCCGCTCTTGCGATGTCCGGCTCCTCCATCGCCGTGGTCGCCAACAGCCTGCGCCTCGCCCGGCGCACAGCCCCGGCCCCACGCACCACCTTGTCAGAGGTTCCCGCATGACCGGACTTATGCTTTTGATCCCGGTTGCCCTATTCATGGGCCTGATCGGCCTTGTCGCCTTTCTGTGGAGCCTCAACTCCGGCCAATACGATGACCTCGACGGTGCCGCCCACCGCATTCTGGACGATGACGAAGACCCGACCTGACCCTTCATTGTTCCCCAAATATCCCCGCCGGAGGCTCCCACCACCAGCCAAAAGCGCTAGCCGCCATCCACCTGGGCCTGCAAACGCCCAACCGCCCAATCCGCCGCATCCCGCACCACCGAATCAGCATCCTTGCGCAAGGACAGCGCCCGTGGAAGCAATCCCGCGATACCAGAGTTGCCAATCGCATAAAGCACGTTGCGCACAAACCGGTTGCGCCCGACCCGCTTGATGGGAGAGCCGGAAAACACCTGCCGGAACTCCCCGTCACTCAGGGCCGCCAGATGGTCCAGTTTGGGGCAGCGCAGCTCAATCCGGGCCCAATAGGCCTGATCGCGGGCTGCGACGGCAAACTTGTTCCAGGGGCAAACCGCCAGACAATCGTCGCACCCATATATGCGATTGCCCAGCTTCGGGCGCAGGTCCTCATCCACAGGTCCGTCATGCTCGATGGTCAGATAGGAGATGCACTTGCGCGCATCCAGCTGAAACGGTGCGGGAAAGGCATCCGTGGGACAAATGTCCAGACAGCGGCGGCAGTTTCCACAGTTATCCGTGCCGGGCGCATCAACCGGCAGCTCAGCGGTGGTAAAGATTGCCCCCAGAAACACCCAGTTGCCCAACTCCCGGCCCAACAGATTGGTGTGCTTGCCCTGCCAACCCAGCCCTGCAGCGGCAGCCAGAGGCTTTTCCATCACCGGGGCAGTATCGACGAAAACCTTGATCTCGGCCCCGGACTGATCGACCAGCCAGCGCCCCAGGCGTTTCAGACGCTTCTTGACCACATCATGATAGTCCCGCCCCTGCGCATAGACTGAAATCATGCCGCGTTCCGGCTGATCCAGCAGCGCCATTGGATCGCGATCCGGCGTATAGGGTTCAGCCAACATGACAACAGAACGCGCCTCGGGCCAAAGCGCTGATGGATCACCGCGCCAATGCTGGCGTTTTTCCATCCACTCCATTTGACCATGATACCCCGCCTCAAGAAACGCCTTCAGACGCGCAGGCGCATCGGGGATCGCATCCGGGCGGCACACACCCATTGCAGCAAACCCTTCTTCCAAGGCGCGCGCCTTGAGGGCAGCTTTCAGCGTGGCCCCCTCGCCGCGCACTCAGAAATCCAGATCAGAATAATGCGATGGCGGCGTAAAGCCCGGCACCAGATCAGCCAGCAAAGACCGGAAAGCCGGGCGCGACTTGATCTTGGCATACCAGTCGCGCATCGCCTCGTTCCGGCCCCAATCGACATCGCCGATATAGTCAAGGCTGGACAACTGGGCGGCGGCGGCAAAATCAGCAATTGTCATCTGATCGCCGGCCAGCCAACGGCGGCCTTCCATCAACCAACCGATATAATCCAGGTGATATTTGATGTTCTTGGCCCCCTCCTTGATCTTCTTGCTCTCAGGGTAGCCAGATTTCATCAATCGCTTATAGACCCGCTCATACAGCAGGTTTTCCGTCACCTCATGGTGGAACTTGTCATCGAACCAGGCCACCAGACGTCGGGCCTCGGCCCGTTCAGGTGCGCCTTGCGGCAGCAAGGGATGATCGGGGTGCGTTTCTTCGATATATTCAAAGATCGCACTTGAATCGACCAACACCAGCCCATCCATTCGCAGCATCGGTACCTTGGCCGCAGGGTTCAGGCGCAGAAAATCCATGCGCTCTTCCCATGGACGTTCTTCGACCAGTTCGACCTCGATCTTCTTTTCTGCCAGAACCAGCCGGATCTTGCGGCAGAATGGCGACAACGGCATGTGATAGAGACGACGCATCAGCGGGTAAGCTCCGGTGTTTGCATGCCTTTGTGCCTTGCCCGGGCGACAGTTTCAAGCATGCGGACGCATGGATCAGATACAGGCATCGCCGCGCTGACGGGCGACAAGCCGCGCCCCACTGGCAATCTGGCTGGTCCGCCGTGCCGTCAAAGGCCCCGGCCGCGCGGCAGAGCGGCGTTTTGGGCTGGGCAGAATTGCCATCAGCCGGGCCGCTTGCGTACGGCTGAGATCCGAAGCCTCGACACCAAAATAGTGCTTGGACGCAGCACCGATCCCGAACACACCTTCGTCGAATTCGGCAACGTTCAGATAGACCTCCATGATGCGCCGTTTGCCCCACAACGCTTCGACAAGCCCGGTAAAGACCACCTCTACACCCTTGCGTACCCAGGATCGCTCTTGCCAAAGAAACACGTTCTTGGCCGTCTGCTGCGAGATGGTTGAGCCGCCGCGAAAACGCTCTGTATCATTCAGTGCGGCGCGGATTGCATCAACGTCAAAGCCGATATGTTCGCAGAATTTGGCATCCTCAGCAGCGATAGCACTTTGGATAACATAGCGGGGTAGAACGTCGATCAGTACCCATTCCCGCTTGAGCGCGCCGATCCGCATCCATTCCTGTGCCTGATAGTAGTTCAGCGGCGGATTCACAAAACGCAATGCGAAGACCACAGCCACTGTGGTCAGAACAATCACGGTCAGGCCCATGCCGACAAACCGGGCAAGCCGGTCCAGAAAGGGCTTTTTCTTTTTGCGCCTGCGACGCCGGATCGGCTTTCGCAATTGGTGCTTTGTGCTGCTCATAAACATGCGGGATTCAGGGGGATGGCCGCTTTCTATACTTTCGCTAAGGCTACCTATCCTAAGGGAATAATGCAAATACCGGCGACTTTTTTCCGTGTTATGCGACGGAAAAGCGCCGGTGGCACGTGGAAACAGTATCTGAGAAAGCAAAGGAACGGATACATGAACCGCAAAATCGGAATAACTGTCCTGGTCGCCGCAGCACTGGCAACCGGTGGGATCGCATTGGCCAAAGACCGGCATCGTGATGGTCATAATGGCCGGGGCCACGCCCGGATCGATCAGATGATTGAGGCGTTCGATCTGAACAAGGACGGCGTGCTGACGCAAGAAGAGATCGACACCGCACGGGCACAGCGCCTGCAGCAATTCGATACCAACAGCGATGGCAATCTGAGCCTTGAGGAATACCAAGCCCTGTGGCTGGATGCGATGCATGAGCGCATGGTTGATCAGTTCCAGCGCCATGACGATGACGGCAACGGGCTGGTCACAGCCGAGGAATTTGGTGAGATGCAGGCAAAAATGGTCGCCCGCATGGACCGCAATGACGACGGTCAGATTGACGCCAATGATATGCGCCACCGTGGTGACGGGCGCCGAGGCCGCGACAGGTCGGATAGCGGCGAGCGTTCCAACGACTGACGCCTATTGCATCAGGCAAAGAATGGCCTGATCACTGGCGTGCGCCGCCCCTTTCCCCGGGGGCGGCGCTTTGCTGAATAGATGCGCCGGATTCTATTCGGCGGGCACCGACACATCTGCATCGCTAAGTGGATGCTCAAGCCGGGTCAGCATCTCTTTCGGCACGATCTGCAGGAAATGCCCCGAGGTCGTGGACCAGTGGCGCAGGATGTCATCGGCCAGTTGGCTGTGGGTTTCATCGCTGTGCGCGGTGACCAGGTTTTTCAGCACAGCGGTCCAATGGGCCGACTGCAGCGATTGCGCGATGATGGTTTCATCGTTCAGGCGCTGACGCATCTCACCATGTTCATCATAAAGAAACGCCATCCCGCCGGTCATCCCGGCCCCGAAATTGTCGCCAATCGGGCCAAGGATCACAGCGACACCGCCGGTCATATACTCACACCCGTTCGAGCCGCAGCCCTCCACCACAACATCAGCACCCGAGTTGCGGACACAGAACCGTTCCCCGGCGCGGCCATTGGCAAACAGCGCGCCGCCCGTTGCGCCATAAAGCACGGTGTTGCCGATGATGGTGTTGTCCTTGGCCACCAGCGGGCTGCCCAGCGGCGGGCGCACAACGATGCGGCCACCTGACAGGCCCTTACCGACATAGTCGTTGGCGTCGCCCGATACCTCAATCTTCAGCCCCGGCGCGGCAAAAGCCCCAAGGCTTTGCCCGGCCGAACCTGACAGCTTTACCGTCAGGTGATTAGGCTGCAGGTTGTTGCGCATACCGAAGCGCTGCACGATCTGGCTGGAGACCCGCGTCCCGATGGTCCGGTGCGTGTTCTGCACCGCATAGGACAGCTGCATCTTTTCACCATCCTTAAAGAACGGCTGCGCGTCCTGCACGATCTGGGCGTCCAGCGTTTCAGGCACCTCATTGCGCGGTTTCAGGCGGTCATAGGTGATATCCTCGGCCCCGCTGACCGTGATCAGCAGCGGGTTCAGGTCCAGATCGTCCAAATGTGCCGCACCGCGGCTGACCTGGCTCAGCATATCGGCCCGGCCAATCACCTCGTCGAGGGAACGCATACCAAGCGACGCCAGAACCTCGCGTACCTCTTGCGCGTAGAAGGTAATCAGGTTGACCACCTTGTCGGCATTGCCGGTGAACTTGGCGCGCAGATCGTCGCGCTGGGTGCAAACGCCCACCGGGCAGGTGTTGGACTGGCACTGACGTACCATGATACAACCCATCGCGATCAGGGCGGCGGTGCCGATGCCGAACTCCTCGGCCCCCATCATCGCGGCGATGACGATATCGCGGCCCGTCCGCAAACCGCCATCGGTGCGCAGCGTCACCCGCTCGCGCAGGTTGTTCAGCGCCAGCACCTGATGCGCCTCGGTCAAGCCCATTTCCCAGGGCAGGCCGGCATATTTGATGCTGGTCGCGGGGCTGGCCCCCGTGCCGCCATTATGGCCAGAGATCAAGATCACATCGGCCTTGGCCTTCGCCACACCGGCAGCAATCGTGCCAACGCCCGACTGCGCCACCAGCTTGACCGTCACTTTGGCGCGTGGGTTGATCTGTTTCAAATCATAGATCAGCTGGGCCAGATCCTCGATCGAATAGATATCGTGATGCGGCGGCGGGCTGATCAGGGTCACACCCGGCGTGGAATGCCGCAGCCGAGCGATCAATTCGGTGACCTTGATGCCCGGCAGCTGACCGCCCTCACCCGGCTTGGCGCCTTGCGCGACCTTGATCTCAAGCTCTTCGCATTGGTTCAGATATTCCGCCGTTACGCCAAACCGTCCGCTGGCGACCTGCTTGATCTTGGCCGACGGATTGTCACCATTCGGCTCAGGATGGAAATGCGCCGGGTCCTCGCCGCCCTCGCCGCTATCGGACTTTGCGCCGATCCGGTTCATTGCCACATTCAGCGTCTTATGCGCCTCAGGGCTGAGCGCGCCAAGGGACATCCCAGGCGTAACGAACCGTTTGCGGATGGAGGTGATGCTTTCCACCTCTTCCAGTGGGATCGGTGTCACATCGGGTTTGAAATCCAGCAGATCGCGCAGATGGATCGGCGGGGCCGACCGCATCATCGCGGAATATTTCTTCCACAGATCAAAGCTGGCCCGGTCGCAGGCCGATTGCAACAGATGCATGCCCTGCGCACCCCAGGCATGGGTTTCCCCGCTGCGGCGCGATTTATAAAGACCCCCGATGGGCAGCACATTCGCGCCCATTCGCCAGCCCTTGGCATGTACGGCCTGAACCTGGGTCTTGATGCCAGAAATACCGATGCCAGAGATCCGGCTGACCATGCCGGGGAAGTATTCAGCCACCATGGCGCGGCTAAGGCCCACCGCCTCGAAGTTCATGCCGCCGCGATAGGAGGAAATCATACTGATCCCCATCTTCGACATGATCTTCAGCAGGCCCTGATTGACCGCCTCGCGATAGCGCGCAACCGCTGTGGCCAGGTCCATATCCAGCAGACCCCGGTCAATGCGATCCGCCATGCTGTCCTGCGCCAGATAGGCGTTAACCGTGGTGGCACCACAACCGATCAACACGGCAAAGTAATGCGGGTCCATACATTCCGCCGACCGCACATTCAGCGAACAAAAGGTGCGCAACCCCTTGGAGGTCAGCCAGCTATGCACCGCACTGGTCGCCAGGATCATCGGAATGGGCGCGCGATCCTCGGACTGTTCCGCATCACTCATCACGATATGCTGGGCCCCGGCACGTACGGCCACCTCGGCCTGCGACCGGATCGCATTCAGTGCCTCGCGCAGAACGCCCGGCCCGCCTTCGGCCGGGAAGGTGCAGTCGATGGTGACAGCATCCTTGCCGAACACCTTAACCATCGCATCAAACTGCCCGTTCGACACAACGGGGCTTTCCAGCATCAGAATCTCGGTCTGGTTGCTGTCCTCATCCAGCACGTTTTTCAGATTGCCGAACCGGGTCTTCAGACTCATCACCCGATGTTCGCGCAGACTGTCGATCGGCGGGTTGGTCACCTGGCTGAAATTCTGCCGGAAGTAATGGCTCAGCGGCCGGTACTGCTCGGACAATACCGCCGAGGGCGTGTCATCCCCCATTGAGGCAATCGCCTCTTTCGCATCCTCGGCCATCGGGGCAAGGATGTTCTCCAGATCTTCCAGCGAATAGCCCGCCGCGATCTGACGCTTGCGCAGCACATCACCGGTGTAATGCACAGGTTCGTCGGCCACGCCCATGCTATCCTCAAGCGAAGTAATCGAGCCGACCCAGCTGCCGAAATCACGCGATGCCGCAAGCGCGTCCTTCAGGGCGGTATCGTGGTAGAGCTTCCCCTCGGCCATATCGATGCCCAGCATCTGACCGGGGCCCAGCGCGCCTTTTTCCACCACGGTCATCTCATCGGTGGGCACCATGCCAACCTCGGACCCGGCGATTACCAGCCCGTCACCAGTCACCACATAGCGCATTGGCCTAAGGCCGTTGCGATCCAGCCCGGCACAGACCCAGCGACCATCGGTCATCGCCAGCGCCGCCGGGCCGTCCCACGGCTCCATCACGGCGTTGGAATAATTGTACATGTCAATCCAGGCTTGCGGGATCTTGGTCGCGGTTTTCGACCAGGCCTCAGGCACCAGCATGGTTTTCGCCATCGGTGCGGTCCGCCCGGCACGCACCATCACCTCGAACACGGCATCCAGCGCGGCCGAATCCGATGACCCCGCCGGGATGATCGGCTTGATATCATCCTGCAATTCGCCAAATGCGTCCGAGGCCATACGAATCTCATGGCTGCGCATCCAATTCACATTGCCTTTCAGCGTGTTGATCTCGCCATTATGGGCCAGCATCCGGAACGGCTGCGCCAGCCACCATTGCGGGAAGGTGTTGGTCGAATAGCGCTGGTGATAGATGGCGAAGGCCGAGGTAAAGCGTTCGTCCATCAGGTCGGGGTAAAAAACCGCCACCTGCTCGGCCAGCATCATGCCTTTATAGATCACCGACCGGCAAGACAGGCTGCAGATATACAGCTCGCTGACCTGGCGTTCCGCTGCTGCCTTTTCAATCCGGCGGCGGATGACGTAAAGCTCCCGCTCAAAGGTTTCTTCGTCCACGCCCTTAGAATTGGAGATCAGGATCTGCTCAATCTCTGGCCGGGTCGCATCGGCCTTTTCGCCAAGGACCGAGATATCCACCGGCACATGGCGCCAGCCATAGATGGTATAACCCATGGCCAGAACTTCGGTTTCCACGATGGTCCGGCAGGTTTCCTGCGCACCGAAATCTGTGCGCGGCAGGAATACCATGCCAACGGCCAGCATTGCATCATCCGGCTCGTGCCCGGTGCGCCGGACCTGATCATGGAAGAATTCAACCGGAATCTGCACATGGATACCGGCACCATCCCCGGTCTTGCCATCCGCATCGACCGCGCCCCGGTGCCAAATCGCTTTCAGCGCCTCGATGCCGCTTTCGACGACCTGACGGCGCGGCTTGCCGTCCACCGCCACCACAAGCCCAACCCCGCAAGAGGCATGCTCATCCTCGGTGCGGTACATCCCCGTTGCGGCCAGCCGGTCCCGCTCGGCCTCATAGGCTTTGGTCCAGTTTTGCATATCTTGGGTCATAAGCGATCCTCATCGTCAAACGCGCGGGGCGTAGTCTTGATCAGCGACGAAACCTGCGCGCCGCAGTCATATTTCGGGATACGGGAAAAGAAGCCGTCTTCGCCCGGACGGATGATTTCGATGGGGGTGTGGTTGTATCTTTCTTCACCCTCAGGCGTTTGCAAAATACCTTCGCCATCGATCATGATTTGATCAGACAGCAGCAGATAGTCCTTGCTGGTTCCACTGATGTTCATGTCTAGGCCGGTGATATCGTTTTCCTTCACCATCATGGAAACGGATGTCCGCAAGACCTTCAGTTGCTCTCCGTCAACAACAATGACTTCGCCTGTCCGGGCAGACTTACCAACGGCTCTAAGTTCAACTTCCAAAACCAGAACACGGAGGCTTACGGTCATGTCGATGGTGTCGGTTCCCGTTTCAATCAGTGAGGACATGGACGAGTTATCTTTTGCTGACTTGGCAGTCATCATTAACCCTCCGATTTCAAAGTCCTGGATGTGGATGAACTCTCCGTCAGGTCCGTATTTCTCGAACGACATGACGGCACCCTCATCACCAAAATATCCGGCCCATCCCTCTGCGCCGCCGTCACATTCCCAAACGTTCATCACCTGACACTCGCGCTGCTGCACGGTCAGGATTTTGGTGCATCTCCGGGGCGGCTCAAACACCGTGTCCGCCAGCAATCCGCCGGGCATCAGAAGGGCACAGATCGTCAGTATCATACGCATCTCAGGTCTCCTCACCGGAATACAGCGCCATCACTTGCGCGCCGGTCATCTGATCCAGCGGACCGGCAAAGGCATAGCCGTCGGGCTTTTCGTCAATGAAAATCTCACTGGTCAGTTTCATGCCGGCCAGGTCGTCCAGCAGACCCACAGCCAGATGATAGGCCCCCTGATGCGGCCCCTCTGCCGTCACGCGGTACCAAAGTTTGGAGCCGCAGGTTTTGCAAAAGCACCGCTCCGCCCAGTCCGACGAACGATAGGCCGCAATGCTGTCCTGCCCGCTGACCGTGATCTTGTCGGCAGGAACCTCCAGCGCCAATAGAGCAGAGCCGGTCCATTGCCGACACATCGAACAATGACAGGCACCGAATTCCGTTTTCGGCTCCTGAATGGTAAAGCTGACTGCCCCGCACAGGCAGTGGCCGCGTCGATCGCTCATGACGGTGCCTCGTTGATCCGTTGTAGGAATGCCTGCCGCTTGGCCTCATGCTCGTCCCGGGTTTCGCGCAGATGATCCCCGGCGAAAGCAAAGGCATCTGCGGTTTCATCCGCGTAAAGCTCTTTTTCCAGCTTTAGCCCGCCTGCATTCTCCAACAACCCGGCGGAGACGCTGTAAAGGTCATGGCCTGCAGCATCAAAATGGAAAAATATGGTCGAGCCGCATTCCCCGCAAAAGCCGCGCTCCACCTGTTCGGAGGCGCGATAAGTTTTCACTGGTCCTTCGGTCTTTAGCGAGCCCGGCACGGTATCAACTTCAACGAAGGCGCCGCTTGTCCAGCGTCGGCACATCTCGCAATGGCAGGCAGTGATCTGGCTTTCCGGGGCGAAGGTCACCTTGACTGCGCCGCAAAGGCAGTGCCCGGTTTGCGTGGTCATTCCTGGCCCTCCGCTTCCATCGTTTCGGTAAAAATCGGAAACACCGCAACGCCCGAGATGGAGCGTTCCGCCTTGTCCAGTTCCAGTTGCACCAACGGCAATTCAAAACCGACGCCGATCTTGCGGCTGCCGTCGCGGCCAAAGGTCATGCTGTCGATCCAGATCGCATCCGCTGGGAAATACCCCTTGGCCGAGAACGCCTCGCCACCATCACGCCCGGTGATCATCCAGGTGCCTTCGGCCAGCCGCACAGCGTCGCGGCTCTGGCACATCTTGGCCGCCACCACCAGTTCAACGGTGTCGATGGTGGGGTCCTCATCGATGTCGGGTGTATAGGGATCGACCTCAATCGTCACCGTCTCGCCACCCTTGCGCATCGTGATGGTCCGCTTGCCCGTGCGCGGCGGCAGTTCCGGCAGCCCTGTCATGTAGCAGATCCCCGCACCCGCCAGCACAATCTTTGCCCCCAATTCCCGCGTCGGATCGCAAGGGCTCTCCGCCGCATCCAGCGGCTGGATACGGTTGGCCCGAAGGTCCGTGCGCACGTCATCGCAGGTCAGGTCGGCCCTGGCTGGAAAAGCGAAAACTCCTGCTATCAACAATGACAATCTCAGCGTGTGCTGCCGTCTCGCATACAACTGATCCAGCTGAAGGTATTTCAAGCGCAAAAGCTTCATTTCTGCGGTCCCGATGCCAAGCCGCCCGCCTTGCACCAAGTTCCTTCGGCCATTCGTCTAAAGACAAATTTGGCAAATACTCTGCGGTCATCTTTCGAAGCCGCCGAATAGCAGGAAGAAGCGGCATTTTTGCATTCGTCGTCGCCTTTTTCCGACATGATGAAATCTGCGTAAGTTGATACAAAAGCGGATCTGCCCGGTTCAAACTCAAAGCCAGTATCAATACAATCCAGGGAAAGACCCACCATCAGGCCGGGCTTTGGGTAGTGTAAATTGCTGAGACTAATTGGCACACTTGAAAGCTGAAACTCCATCGCGCTGTTTTCTTCGAGCAAGTCTCCAGAAATCCTCTTCGGCCCCAAGCTCGAGGTCATGTCCAATTCCCAATGTCCCGAAATTACCGAAATAGATGTAGGCGACATGCAGATTTCCGCTTGAACCTTCAGGTCAGTCGAAATACGAGCGGCGACCGCCCATCTTTCGAAGGACTGCAGACCGGAAGAGTTGGGACACGGAGTTTCGCGGGTTACCACCTCGGTCCCGCGACGCTCGTTGATAAAACAACCATATTTGGACGGATAGACACCGCCGTCAGAGAGACTGACCACACTATCATTTAACATCTTCCTCTGCTCGCCTTCATGACGGGCGGGGCTTAATGTGACTTCAACATTTTCAGCGTTAACTTTAGCTCGCAGTGGCAGTTTCCCGGGCCCGGAACATGCTGGCGTAGCACCGCCATGCGTCACCGTTGCATGATATAGGTTCCCCCTTGGCAAGCCATCTGCAATCGCAGGCCCAATCCCGATGACAAAGACCATTGCGAAAAAAGAGCCGCTAATTGCGGAGAACAACCTCAACCTTAAAAGTTGCATGTTTGCTTCTCACTCTGCTGCCAAAGCACCGTTGGCCTGAAATCGCCGCAAAATACTCTCCGCTGCCTCGCGGCCGTCACGGATGGCCCAGACGACCAGAGAGGCGCCGCGCACGATGTCGCCAACGGCATAGACGCCGCTTAGTTTGGTTTCGTGGGTGGCAAAGCTGGTCATGACGGTTCCCCAGCGGCTGACCTCCAGTTCGGGCGTGTCCCAAAGGGTCGGCAGATCCTCTGGGGTGAAGCCCAGGGCCTTGATAACAAGATCGGCAGATTCGGTGTAGTCCGCGCCCTCGATTTCCTCGGGGCTTTGGCGGCCGCTGGCATCTGGCGCGCCAAGTCGCATCCTGGCGACTTTGACGCCGGTGACGCTGCCTTCACCAACAAAGCCTTTGGGGGCGGCCAGCCAGACAAATTCGACGCCTTCTTCTTCGGCGTTTTCCACCTCGCGCTGACTGCCGGGCATGTTGGCCCGGTCGCGGCGGTAGAGGCATTTGACCGATTTGGCCCCCTGCCGGATGGAGGTCCGGACGCAATCCATCGCGGTATCACCGCCGCCAATGACGACGACGGTCTTGCCTTTGGCGTTCAACTCTCCGCTGTCGAACTCCGGCACGTCATCGCCAAAGGACTTGCGGTTGGATACAGTCAGGAAGTCGATGGCCTTGACGATCCCGTCAAGACCCGCGCCGGGCCCGCCCAGATCGCGGGATTGATAGACGCCGGTGGCAATTAGAACGGCATCATGGCTTTCGCGGATTTCGCCAAAGGTAATATCCTTGCCCACATCGCAATTCAGTCGGAAAGTCACCCCGCCCTGCTCCAGCTGATCAATACGGCGCATGACCACATCCTTTTCCAGCTTGAAGCCGGGAATGCCATAGGTCAGCAGCCCGCCCGCGCGGTCATAGCGGTCATAAACCGTAACCTGTACACCCGCGCGCCGCAGAACATCAGCGGCAGCCAGACCACCGGGACCGGCACCAATAATGCCGACGGTTTCGGTGCGTTCCGAAACGGGTGCAATCGGCTGCACCCAGCCCTGTTCCCATGCTGTATCGGTGATGTACTTCTCGACCGAACCGATGGTGACAGTGCCGTGCCCGGATTGTTCGATCACGCAATTGCCTTCGCACAGGCGGTCCTGTGGGCAGATACGGCCGCAAATCTCGGGGAAAGTGTTGGTCGACTGCGAAATCTCATAGGCTTCCTGCAGCCGCCCTTCGGCCGTCATCTTCAGCCAGTCGGGAATATTGTTGTGCAGCGGACAATGCGACTGACAGTAAGGCACGCCGCATTGCGAACAGCGGGAGGCCTGTTCTGCCGCTTTTGCATCGGCGAATTCGGCATATATCTCGGCGAAGTCTTCGCGCCGGTCATCTGCGGCGCGTTTGGGCGGCATATCCCGCGCAACATCGACAAATTTCAGCATTTTATTGGTCATGGCTGGCTTCCTGGAATCGGCGCAGAGATGGCTGTGCCGGCAGGGTTTAACGCAGACTTGGGTGGAAAGAAAGTCATATATACTGACCTATGTATAGATTTTTTCTTATATCGAGGTCCTGAATGCAATCTTCGCACCAGAAATTAGGTCCGGATTGAGACTAATATCCTGACTTACCCCATTCCTGCCAGAGTGCTACACCTGCCCTGTCATACCGGGCCGGAGGTTCTGATGTCCCTGTTTCACCTGCTGCTTCTGGCCCTTGTGCAGGGCATTACCGAGTTTTTGCCGGTCTCTTCCTCTGGTCATCTGATCCTTTTGCCTAGCATTACCGGTGCGCCAGATCAGGGCACCGCTTTGGATGTTGCGGTGCATGTTGGCACGCTGGCGGCAGTGATGCTGTATTTCCGCGCCGATGTTGCCCGGATGCTGCGCGGGGTGCCGGGGCTGCTGCGGCTGGATCTGTCGCATCCCGATACACGGCTTGCTTTTCTGCTGGCGGTTGCGACCGTTCCGGTGGTGATTGCAGGGCTGGCGATGAAGCTGACCGGGCTGGCGGATACGGTGCGAGACCCGGCTGTGGTGGGCTGGGCGACAATTGTCTTCGGGCTGCTGCTGTTTTGGGCTGATCGAAAGGGCCCTGTTGAAAAGACCGATGCCGACTGGTGCCTGACCGACGCCATCAAGATGGGCCTTTGGCAGGCGGTGGCGCTGATCCCCGGCACGTCACGCTCTGGCATCACGATCACAGCGGCGCGGATGCTGGGGTATGCTCGCCATGATGCCGCGCGTCTGGCAATGCTGATGTCGATCCCGACGATCCTTGCCTCGGGTGTGCTGTTGACCGGGGATGTTGTGGCACAGGCCAATTGGGCTTTGGCGCGCGATGCTGCGATTGCGGCTGCCATGGCATTTGTCGCGGCGCTTGGCGCGCTGGCGCTGATGATGCGGCTTTTGCGCAGCGTCAGCTTTACGCCTTATGTGATTTATCGGATGGTGTTGGGCGCGGCGATCCTGTGGCTGGTTTATCCCTGATGAAACTTGCCGGGCTAAGATAACTTTCTCTATAGCAATCTATAGCAAAATCCGCTCTCCATCCTTGGCGATGGTCAGTCTGCCATCCCATGTCTTGCGGGTGGCCTCGGTCCAGTTTGCCTCGGTGAACCCGGGCAGCCCGTCCGGGACAAAGTGGTTCAGCGCCAGATGCCCCACCCCGGCCTGGGTGGCGATATCTCCGGCATCTTCTGCGCTGGTATGGCTGCGAAGGATGTGCTGGCGCAGGCGGTCGTCGCCATTGGCGACTTTAGCCACAAGGGCATCGACACCCTCGATCAGCATCGCCTCATGCACCAGCAGATCGGCCCCTTCGGCAAATTGCACCATCTGGTCCAGTGGCGCTGTGTCGCCAGACAGAACTACGCGCTTATCGCTGGTCTCGAACCTAAGCGCATAGCTTTCGCGGATCGGCGGGTGGTCATTCAGCATCGCGGTCACCGACAGCGCACCATCGGTCATGACCACACCTTCGCTCATGGGGCGGATATCCACCAGACCAGCCAGATCCGGCCGACCCTCATCTTCGATCCTCAGCGTGATATCAAATGACATGGAAACCAGAAAATGCCGCCAGTAATCGTCTAGCCCCTCGGGCCCATAAACCGGCACCGGGCGGGCCAGCCCCACCGTCCAGGCGGTATGCAACAAAGGTCCGAGTTCAAGGTAATGGTCGGAATGCAGATGCGTGACGAAAATAGCGTCGATATCCGTCAGGTTCACCCCCTGATCGCACAGGCCGCGCGCGGCACCCAATCCAGCGTCCACCAGAATGGTGCGACCGCCCAGCGACACAAGGTTCGCCGTCGGCATGTTGGAATTGGGCCGGATCGCAGGTCCACCCTTGACCCCCAATAGTGAAACGAAATCGGTCATCACAGATCTGCCTTTTGCCACCCATCCCAAAACAAGCAGAGTTTGGCACGACCAACGCCAGGGGTGAAGAGGTCACCGAACCATCGGATTGCAAGCCCCCTGTGACGCGGCAAAATACTCTGCTATTCAAGCAAAGACACATGACAAGACAGGGAGTTCAAAATGAAACATGTCGTTCTTGCTGCCGCCCTTGCGACCGGGCTGACCGGGGCCGTCTTTGCGGATACTTGGGACATGCCAACGCCTTATGGCGATGCAACATTCCACACCCAGAACATCGCAGAGTTCGCCAAGGATGTGGCAGCGGCCACCGATGGTGCGCTTGAGATCACGGTGCATTCCGCCGGCTCGCTGTTTCCGCATGCTGAGATCAAGAACGCCGTGCGCTCCGGTCAGGTCCCGGCCGGAGAATTCTTCCTGTCGCGGCTGGTTAATGAGGATGCGGCCTTTGGTCTGGACAGCCAGCCTTTCGTCGCCACCAGCTATGAAGATGCCGCCAAGCTGTGGAAGGCGCAAAAGCCCGTAATCACCGATCTGCTGGCCGAGCAGGGCCTGATGCCGTTGTTCTCTGTCCCCTGGCCAGCGCAGGGGCTTTATACCAATGGCGAGGTTGAGACCGTCGACGCGCTGAAAGGGCTGCGTTTCCGCGCCTATAATGCCGCGCTTGAGGAATTCGCAACCCTGGCAGGAGCCGCACCGGTTCAGGTTGAGGCCCCGGATATCCCGCAGGCCTTTGCGACCGGTCAGGTCGAGGCGATGATCACCTCTCCCTCAACCGGTGCGAATTCCAAGGCCTGGGATTTCGTGACCCATTACACGCCGATTAACGCCTGGGTGCCGAAAAACATCGTCGTTGTGAACGAACGTGCCTTCCGCCGTTTGCCCGAAGATGTGCAGGCCGCTGTCCTGAAAGCCGCCGAAGCCGCCGAGGCTCGTGGCTGGGAAATGTCTGCCGCAGAAGCTGAAGCGAAAACCGCTGTGATGGCCGAGAATGGCATCATCGTCGCCGAGCCAAGCGAAGCGCTGCAAAGCGGCCTGCGTGAGATCGGCACCAAGATGCTGGACAACTGGAAAGCCTCTGCTTCGGACGCCGCCCTGTCGATCCTGACCACATATCAGGAATAACCCGGCGCTCTGACCGGGCCGCTGCCCGGTCACACGATCATCCGTTCCGGCCCTGCAATTGCTGAACCAGGGGCCGGAACGACAAAGAGGCAACCACAGATGCAACGTTTCCTTGACCGGGTCTATCTGGCCGCTGGATGGGCATCGGCACTGATCATTCTGGCCATTGCCGTGCTGATCAGCGCGCAGGTGCTTCTGAACTTTGCCACCCGGGTTCTGGGTTTGGGGTTGCCTGCCACGATCCCGTCCTATGCCGATTTCTCGGGCTTCATGCTGGCCGCCGCCACGTTTCTGGCGATGCCATATACATTCTGCTCCGGTGGGCATATCCGCGTGTCGCTGGTGACTACGCGGCTGCCAGAATGGGGGCAACTGGTCGCCGAGGTTCTTGTTCTGGCAATTGCGGCAGGTCTTACCGGTTTTGCGGTTTGGTATAGCGGCGCGCTGGTGCTGGAAAGCTGGCATTTTGGCGATGTCTCGCCGGGTATCGTGCCGGTGCCCCTGTGGATCCCGCAATCGGTTATGGCGCTGGGACTGACGTTGCTGTTTATAGCCATCCTTCACACGCTGTTTGAGACGATCCAGCGCCGCAGCCCCGTCATCCAATCAACGGAGGAGGTCTGAATGTCCGATCCAATGGTTGGCCTTCTGCTGTTGGGCGTGTTACTGGCTGGTCTTGCATCCGGCCTGTGGATTGCGCTGGCCCTGACCGGTGTGGCGGTGGTTGCGTTGGTGTTCTTCTCCAATGCGCCGGTGGGGCTAGTGATGGCGACAACCTTTTGGGGGCATAGCCATTCGTGGTCACTGGCCGCCCTGCCGCTTTTCATCCTGATGGGCGAGATTCTGCTGCGCTCGCGCCTTAGCCGGGACATGTTCAACGGGCTGGCCCCCTGGCTTGGCGGCCTGCCGGGGCGATTGTTGCATGTGAACGTGCTGGGGTGCGCGATTTTCGCGGCGGTGTCCGGTTCTTCTGCCGCGACTGCAGCCACCATCGGCAAGATGTCGATCCCGGAACTACGCTCACGCGGCTATCCCGAGGGTCTGATCCTTGGCACACTTGCCGGATCCGCCACGTTGGGGTTGCTGATCCCGCCTTCGATCATTCTGATCGTTTATGGCGTGGCGACGGACCAATCCATCGCGCGGCTTTTCGTTGCCGGTCTTTTGCCCGGCGCGATGCTGGTGGGGCTGTTCGGCGCTTATGTCGCGGTGCGGGCCTGGCTTAACCCTGACCTGATCCCCAAGCCCGACCGTAGCCTACCGCTAAAGGAAAAACTGTGGCAATCGCGCGGGCTGATCCCGGTCGCACTGCTGATCGCGGGCGTCATCGGGTCGATCTATTCCGGGCTGGCCTCGCCCACCGATGCGGCCGCACTAGGTGTCTTGCTGGCGATCCTGCTGGCAGTTCTGTCGGGCAGTTTCACCCGGCAAGATTTCTTTGACGCACTTTTGTCAGCAGCGCGCACATCCTGCATGATTGCCTTTATCCTGCTGGGCGCGGCCTTGCTGGCCGTGGCAATGGGGTTCACCGGACTGCCGCGCAATCTGGCCGCCTGGATCGGCGGAATGGGCCTGTCGCCTTTTGTATTGCTGGCGGTGCTGACCCTGTTCTTCATCCTGCTGGGCCTGTTTCTTGACGGGATTTCCGTTGTGGTTCTGACCACCTCTATCATCATGCCAATGGTCAAGGCCGTGGGCATCGACCCGCTGTGGTTCGGCATCTATCTGGTTCTGGTGGTCGAGATGAGCCAAATCACCCCGCCCGTGGGCTTCAACCTGTTCGTGATCCAGGGCCTGACCGGCATAGACATCCTGCGGATTGCCGCCGCCGCGCTGCCGTTCTTTGTGCTGCTGCTTGTCGCCGTGGCCCTTATCACCGTGTTCCCGCAAATCGTCACCTACCTGCCGTCAGCAATGTCTAAATGACTTAAAAGGGTTGATCCGCCCCGGATGCGTTTGCCGGTGGTGCGTTATCTCGCCTTTCGTCCAGAACAGACGTTTCTAGGAGCCGAAGAAACTGGGTCCGCTGCCGAATTTCAATGGTATGACAAATCGATACCGAAAATTTGCATTGTTGGACCCCACGCCGGTCGGTTAGTGTGACAACGCACCTCAGATCGAGCAAATGTCGATGATCACAGTTACGAATTTCAACAAAAACTACAACGGCTTCGCAGCTGTCACGGACCTCAGCTTTACAGTTGCCCCCGGCCAAATTCTTGGGCTGGTCGGGCCGAACGGAGCGGGTAAGACCACGACGTTGCGTGCCCTATGTGGTATCGTTCCACCGACGTCTGGAACCCTCTCCATCGCGAACCACGACATCGTCAAAGACCCGCTCGCCGCCAAACAAAACCTTGGCTATATTCCTGACGATCCGCGGTTGTTCGACAGTTTGACGGTTTGGGAACATCTGGCCTTCACCGCCGCCGCTTACAAGGTCGCGGATTTTGAGGATCGTGCCGAAGCGCTGCTGACGTCATTCGAACTTTCGCATAAACGCGATACGCTTGTTCATAACTTGTCCCGGGGTATGCGTCAGAAAGTGGCGATCTCTTGCGCCTTCTTGCACGATCCGAAGGCTATCCTTTTTGATGAACCCCTGACCGGGCTCGATCCGCAAGGTATCCGGGGCATTCAGGACGCCATACGCGAACGTGCAAACAACGGCGCAGCGATCATCATAAGCTCGCACCTTTTGAGCCTGTTTGAGACCTTGTGCACACATCTTATGGTGCTGAACCTTGGCGAGTGCCGCCGGTTCGGCGAAATGAGCGACGTTCTGGCGGAATTTGGTCAGTCCGACAGCAATTCGGCCCTCGAGGCGGCTTATTTCACGATCACACAAGATCAAACGAAGGGTGAAGCCTGAGGCATGGACACAGCGCTTCTTCGCCTTCTGTCAATGCGAATGCGCGGCGGGATTCGCCAGCGCCTGATGCAATTGGTGAGCCTGCGCGGCGCACTTCTGTTCCTTGCGATTGGTGGGATCATCTGGCTGCTGATCGCTGTGGGCAAGCCGGTTCCGGACGCGCAGCTGTTTGGTGTTGCGGGTCTCGATCCACAGACCATTCGCGGTCAGATAGACACATTCATGCCACTTGGGCTGTTCGGGATGACACTGCTTACGGTGTTACTTACGACCGGGCCGTCGTTTCATTTCTCACCGGCAGAGATCAATCTTCTCTTTGTTGGACCGTTCAGCCGCCGCGACCTGATCCTTTACAAGTTCATCGCATATGCTGCGGGCGCGGCACTCACTGCCGCACTCATCGCACCCTTTGCGCAAACGCAAACGGGTTCGGCCCTTTCAACCTTTATCGCAGCACTTCTGACGCTCTTGTTTGTTCAGTTGAACAGTGCGGCCTTCGGCATGGCCTGGCAGGCGTTCGAGGGTAACCGGCTTGCGCGGTTAAAATGGCCTGCAGTTGCGCTGGTATTTGTGATTGCGGTTGCCGCCGTGATTTACGCCTGGGCAGTCCCTGATCGCACCATAGTCGACCTTCTGTCAGACGTGCGCCACTCATGGATCGGCACCATCATCCTGATGCCCTACATCGTTTTTGCCGAACTCTTTCTGGCGCAATCCCTTTTTCCGCAATTGGCCTTTTGGGCCACCATGGCCATCCTAATCAATGCGGCGCTGCTCTGGGCGATTGTCAGGCTTGACGGTCGCACGTTCGAGCGCTCGCTCAGCCAAAACACCCGACTAAGCAACCGCTGGGAGCGTATGAAGCAGGGCGGGTCGTTCTGGGCCACCGAGCGGACCGATGTTCCCTCGATACGCAACGCGCCAACGCTTGGTGGTTTGGGCCCCATTGCCTGGCGTCAGGCCATCAAGGCCTTGCGCAACTCATCTAAGGTAGTCGCCGTATTCATCGTCGCCGCCGCTGGCGCCGCACCTATCGCTTCGTTTGCCAGAATATCAATGACGGACGACCATGCATTGGCGATGCTTCTTTTCTTTTTTGCATTCATCGTCCCCCGTACGTTGATATGCGACTTTCGCGGCGAGCTGAGCCGGATGGAAACATATAAGGCTTTGCCGATCGCACCGTGGCGCATCTGTATGGGCCAACTCTTGGTTCAGGTGCTTCTGTCCTACGCCATTGTATTGACTCTGATCGCCAGTGCCCTGATCTTCGAGGACCGTCTCACCCCCACCATAGCTTTGGCGCTGGCGGCGTTTGCACTCCCGTTGACCCTGCTTATCTACGCGGTTGAAAACACGATTTTCTTGCTGTTCCCGGCAAAGCTTGTGCCAATGGGACGGGCGGATTTTGAGTTTCTCGGTCGTGCAATGGTCGAATTCATTGTGAAGTTAGTTATCGTCCTCTCTGGTGCGGCGGCGGCGGCTGGCGTCGGGGTATTTACCTTCACGACCCTCAAAACCACCTGGGTCCTTCCTGGCATGGCCAGTTGGTTAACGCTGGCCTTAATCGGGGGCCTGGCAACGATCATAATGCAATATGCTTTCAGACGGTTCGTAGTCGCAGAGGTTTTCGACTAAAACCGCAAACCAATATTTGTCCTGCACGGGGATAAAAATTCAGAGGCAACCGATCACCTTGTTAAGTTTTATGTAAACCAAACCCTACTCCACAGGCTCGCAGGGGAAAGCCTCTCTGGCGGCACCAAGCATAAGCAACCCTACTGGCTTACCCCGTTCGTCAGGGCGCTCTTCCAGGTAGCTAACGATAACTTGTGCAATTTGTCTCGAAGATACGTCTGCAGGCAGACAGAAGCCAACTTTCCGGCTTGCCAGAGTGTACACATCCAAAAGCGGAAGCCCCTCAAGCGAGCTATCTTCCTTTAGGGTAGTGGCTACAATCCCATCCAAGAACCCACGAAACCTAGCAAAGCAAAAATCCGCGGCGCTTGGAGATTCACGATTTGAGCATTGCTTGAGAACAAACCCATAGTCATCTTTCGGCGGCTCCGCCCTAGACAACGCCGGTATCAAACAAGCGGCCGCCAGTCCTAGCGCTCTAATCCACATCTCAATCCCTCCCTAAAATCCCCCACACTCCAGCACAGATTCGCCTTTCGGGCAAAGGGTTTGGGTTTGGGTTTGGGTTTGAACAGTTTTGGAGCGATCCACAGGTTAGAAAATGTCCACTATTCTCAACTTCAACAAAAGAGGATGAGTGGTGGTCAGATTCTGACAAAAGGGTTAAAAAATTTTAGCACACAGAAGGCTAAACAGAACGCTCAAACGGAGTATTCGGGGTGGTCATATGGGTGGATTATCAGGATTGCATAATATCTAACTTACTGAAAATAAATCAAAAATACCATTTTAATGGTGCCTCAAGAGGGACTCGAACCCCCGACCTTGTCCTTACGAAGGACCTGCTCTACCAGCTGAGCTATTGAGGCCCGCAGACTGCGGGCCGGTTGTTTAGTGCCAGAAGGCCGGAACGCAAGGGCTCAGGCGGGGGTGGCGCGGGGGGCTTCGGTTTCCGGCACGACATCGGCTTCGGCAATTTCTGCGTCTTCGATATCCTCATGCTCTGCAGACTCGGCGGTGTCCGTCTCTGGCACAGACTCTGTTTCGGGCTGCGGCTCAGGCTCCGGCTCGGGGCGTTCCAGCGCACCCACAATAAGGGGCAGCATGCCAGCGGTATGGGCGGCGTCTTCGACTGCGGGCTGAGGTTGCCAAGACAGGGTGTCAAAGGCACCGCATTGCTCGCAGATCGGAACCCAGGTGCTGTGGACATGATGGCAGGTGCTGCAGACCCAGGCCTCACCGCGCGGGGCGCTTAGGGCTTTGGCCAGCCAGCCACGCACCACTGCATCGGTTTCGCCTTGTCCCCGCTCGATAGCTGCCATCAGTGCCAGTGATCGGGTGGTTGGCTTTGTTTCGGCCAGATCACCCAATGCACGGCGTGCTTCGGGGAAATCCTCGGCGGCGAGGGCCAGTTCAGCACCGACAAGGCGCGATTCATCTGCGGACAGGGCCTGTCTCAGCAAGGGTTGAAAGCGTTTCAGGCGCTCTGCTGGTGTTTCGTCGGGGGCGATCGCAGCAAATGCGGCGGCAAGATCGGGGTGAGGGGCGGTGGACCAGGCGCGTTTGACGATGCGCACGGCCCGGCGGCCCTCGCCTGCTTTTGCGTGCAGTTCTGCAGCCAGGGCAGCGGCGGGCACCAGATCAGGGGCCAGGCGGTTGGCCTGATAGGATGCCTCGCGTGCCTTTTCGATTTCTTCGTTTTCCATGGCAGCGCGGGCATTGGCCAGCAGCAGGATGGCCTCGCGACGTTTACCCACATCGCGCGGCAATGATGCCGCGGCAACTTTGGCTTTCAGGGTGCTGCGGGCGCCGGCCCAATCCTGCTTTTGCGACTGAAGCTTGAACAGGGTATCCAGCGTGCCTGTATGGCGCGGGCTGATCGCAAAGGCTTTTTCAGCCAGTTTCAGGGCGGTATCGGTATCGCCCGCTTCCAGCTTGTGGCGCATAAGCCCCAGGACCCCGGCAAAGCGGGATTTGTCCTGTGTCAGCATTTCCTTGTAGTACAGCGCCGCCCGTTCGATGTCGCCGCTGGCCTCGGCGGACTGGGCGTTGATCAGGCGGGTCAGTTCGGGGCGGTCCAGCAGTTTTTCCGCCTGCTGCGCCTGTGATTGCGCCTTTTTGGCATCGCCCGACGCCAGGGACAGCAGACTTTGGGTCAGGGCTTCAAAGCCACGACGCTCCCGGCCCCGGTCAAAATAGCGGGTCAGCGCGGTTTCGTCACCGGACAGATAGCGGAATATCGCCAGCACAATGCCGATCAGCCGCAGGGCGACCCAAACGACAAACATGGCGGCGATGAATAGGATCAGAGCTTTGATCGGGGTCAGCGGCCATTCCCGGTCAGCCAACGAGATCTTAACCTCTCCAGGCAGTTCTATTATAAGCCAAACACCCCAAGTCACTGCCGCGGCCAGCGCAACAAAGATCAGGGCTTTGAAAATGGACCAGATCATTGCGCGCTCCTCAATTGGCGGCTTGCGTCATCTCGGTCAGGGCGGCCACCGCCTCGACGGCGTTCAGGCGGGCCTGGGCGCGATCCGACCAGACGGCCATGGCCTTCCCTGCTTCGGGCGACAGGCTTTGCAGTTCGGTCATGGTGCCCGCCAGATCGTCCTGGCGCAGCTTGTCCTCGGCCCGGCTAAGGATCGCGTCGGTGCTGTTGCCTTCCTGCGGGGTGAGTGATCTGCTGGCGACCTGCGCCCCGACAAAGGCATTCAAACGCCCCAATGCGCTTTCGTTCGAGCCTGCCTTGATATCCGCGCGGATCGCAGCATGGGCGGCATCGCCGAACCCGGCGCGAAGTTCCGGCATCGTGGCCACGCCCCCTGCCGCCATCGGTGCCAGCTCAGCCACAAGCGGGCTGTCAAGCCGTTCGGCCAGTTGATCAAGCGGCTCCTGATAAGGCAGACCCTTGGAAACAGCCGTACTAAGCTGGATCACCACGGTGCGGATTGTCGCCTGGTTCAAGTCGTCTGCCGCTTTTTCGCGCACATTGGTCAATTCGGTTTCGGTTTCCGAAATGCGGCGTTCGGCATTCGCAGCAACCTCGTCCAGACGCTGGGCGATCTCTCCGTTACGCTCGGTCAGACCCTTGATTTCCGAGCGCAGCCCATCAACCATCGCAGCAAACTTGCTGATCTGGGCAACGGCATCCTCGGACAGGCCATCCGCCGACTCGGCCAGGGTTCCAAGGCTTTCAAGCTGGCCGGAGATCCCCTCAAGCCGGCTTTCCACGGCTTCCAGTCGTTTCGGAAGATCGGCACGGTTAAACGCCTCAGCCTGATCGGACAACTCGTTTATCCGCTTGCGCAGGGCTTCAATCGCCTCGGCAGAGCCCGCATCCTGCACCGGTATCTCGGTGATCAGTTCAACAACACGGTCTTCGTCCAGTGTTGACGGTTTGGCGGCGATCTGCGCCTCAAGGTCCTGACGCAGAGTGGCCAGATCGTCAGCGGACACGCCCGCGCCCGGCATCAGCCAGGCCCGCGTCGACTCCATCCCTGCGGGCAGATGCGGCGCGATTTTCGGCCCGGCCCACAGCGCGATAACACCTCCGGCCAGCAAAACACCAAGACCCGTCAAAATTTTCGCCGAAAGCGGAGTGCCGACCTCGTCGTGGTCGTCATATTCATCCTCGTCATGGGCAAGATCGGCCTGCACTTCTTCGACCGGCTGCGCAGGGGCGACACCAGAGCTCAGCAGCGAAGAACTGGCCAGCGCCTCGTCGAGGCTTACTTCGTTCTCCGCTGGTGCGGTTTTTGCCGTCTCGTCCTGATCCGCCATCGGTGTTCCTGTCCAACGGGCGCAATGCCCTGCCCCCCGAGAATCCCTATTCCAGTTTATGTTAGTGCTGCGCGGCCCCGGCTACAAGGATGCCGCACCGCAACATGGTCAAAACCTTCTGGATTTTGCACCTGAGTGCCGCAGGCTATAGCAAATGCAACATGCCGTTCTGATCCAGGCTTTGGGCAATCAGACAAGTGGCAAAGCCCGGTGGCAGGGCCGCAGCAATTGCGCTGCTCAGGCAATAGCACCGCAAACCGGTTGGCGCGCGGGCAATCTGGTCGGCGAACAGACGCGCAGAGCGGGGGGAAAACAGGGTGATATCCACGATCTCGCCGTTTTCGATCCGATCCAGGATGTCAGCCTCTATCGGTGTCGCCTGCTGCCGATAAACCACCAGCTGCTGCGCCGTAACGCCGCTCTGGGCCAGTTCCGTCGGCAGATCGCGGGTCACATGCTCTCCGCAAAGATGCAGCAGCGGACCGTCGACCCGCTCCAACGCCCGCACCAGTCCAGAGGCGTCAGGGGCCAGCATCTGTGCATCAAACCCGGCCTTCTGCGCCGCCTCCGCCGTGGCAGGGCCGGCGCAATAGGCGCGTATCCCCGCACCCCGACATTGGTCCGCTATCACCCGAACAGCATTGGCCGAGGTAAACACCACCGCGCGGATGCCCGTCAGATCCACCACTGCAACGGTCGGAACCACCGTCATCACCGGGCTGATCACAGGCTGCCAACGGTTGGGACGCGCGGTTTTCAAAGCCTCGGCAAAGGCTTTGGCCTGCGCTTCGGGACGCGTGATAAGCAAGGGACGGGATTGCACGCTCATCTGCCCGGTGTTACCTGCGACATACCTTCTTGGCAAACCGGAACCGATACGATGCGCCCCTGCCTTGGCATAGAAAGCAGCTGTGACGAGACCGCTGCGGCAATTGTGCTGCCGGACCGGACGATCCGGTCGTCGGTGATTTACGATCAGATCACGCTGCATCAGGGCTTTGGCGGTGTAGTTCCCGAGATTGCCGCGCGCGCCCATGCGGAGCGTGTTGATATCTGTGTGAAGTCGGCTTTGGATCAGGCTGCGGTTGCGCTCAGCGATATTGATCTGATCGCTGTTACAGCCGGTCCGGGCCTGATCGGCGGCGTTCTGGCAGGCGTGATGTGCGCCAAGGGCCTGTCGGCGGCGACCGGCATTCCGATGCTGGGCGTGAACCATCTGGCAGGTCATGCGCTGACACCCCGGCTGACCGACAATGTCGCCTATCCCTATCTTATGCTGCTGGTCTCTGGCGGGCATTGCCAGTTTCTGGCGGTGCTTGGCCCGACAGAGTTTCGTCGCCTTGGCGGCACCATTGATGACGCGCCCGGCGAGGCGTTTGACAAGACCGCCCGCCTTCTGGGCCTGGGCTTTCTTGGCGGACCCGCAGTGGAAAAGATGGCCGAAACTGGCGATCCGGCACGATTTGCCTTCCCCAGACCTTTGCTGGACCGGACCGGCTGCGATCTGAGCTTTTCAGGCCTGAAGACAGCACTGCGCCGTGCCGTGGATGTCTTGGTCAGCGATCAGGGCGGTCTGACGCCGCAGGATCAGGCAGATTTATGTGCCGGTTTTCAAGCGGCGGTCTCTGATGTGCTGGCGGAGAAGACCCGCCGGGCCTGCGCCGCATTCAGTCGAATGACTGACACGACCAACCCCACGCTGGCCGTCGCTGGCGGGGTTGCCGCAAACCACAGCCTGCGACAAGCCTTGCAAGGGGTCGCGGCTGAGGCTGGTTTTGCCTGCGCCGCGCCGCCGCTGGCCCTGTGTACGGACAATGCCGCGATGATCGCCTGGGCAGGTATCGAACAGGCTGCCGCAGGACAAACCAGCGACCTAAGCCTTTCGGCTCGCCCGCGCTGGCCGCTGGACCAGACGTCCGCGCCGATGATCGGATCGGGCCGCAAGGGGGCCAAGGCATGAGACCTATTGCCGTTCTGGGCGCCGGGGCCTTCGGGACCGCCCTTGCCATTGCCTTTGCCTCCACCGGGCGGCCCGTATTGCTATGGGCGCGCGATGCCACGCAGGTCGCTGCGATGCGGGCTGAAAGGCAGAATAGCCGCTATCTTGCTCATATTCGCTTTCCCAAGGCCCTGAAGCCCATTGATGATCTGCACAAACTACCGATGGATGCGTTGCAAGTACTGGCAGTACCCGCCCAACAAACCGGTGCCTTCATCGAACAATGGGATCAGATACTACCCGATGCCCCGCTGGTGTTGACTGGCAAAGGTATTGATCAGGCAAGCGCAGCACTGCAATCTCAGGTGGCCGCCAACATAGCGCCCGCCCGGCGGTTGGCAGTTCTGTCGGGACCCGGCTTTGCCGCCGAGATTGCCCAGGGCCTTCCCACCGCGCTTAGCCTGGGATGTGCCGACCCGGTTCTTGGCGCGCAATTGCAGGACCGGCTGCACACGCCGGTGTTGCGGCTATACCGGACCACCGATATCATTGGCGTGCAACTGGGCGGCGCATTGAAGAACGTTGTGGCATTGGCCTGCGGCATGTGCGATGGGGCCGGGCTGGGGGATAGCGCGCGCGCTGCCCTTATGACACGGGGTTTTGCCGAGATTGCCCGGCTGGGCAAAGCGCTCGGCGCGGAAGCTGAAACGTTGACCGGCCTCTCTGGCCTGGGCGATCTGGCCCTAACCTGCGCCTCGGACCACAGCCGCAACTTTGCCGCCGGGCGCGATCTGGGCCGCATCGGGCGCGTCACACTCGGGACCACCATCGAGGGTATGGCGACCGCGCATGCTGTTCTTGGCCTAGCCGCAAACCATGAAATCGAGATGCCCATTGCTGAGGCCGTGACCCATGTGCTTGACGGCACCCTGTCCATAAGCGAGGTCATGACCCGGCTTCTGTCGCGTCCACAACGTGCGGAAACATAACAACAGGAAGGCAAAAAACATGCGTTATTGGCTGTTCAAATCCGAACCGAATACCTGGAGCTGGGACGATCAGGTCGCCAAAGGCAAAGCAGGCGAGGAATGGGACGGCGTGCGCAACTATCAGGCCCGCAACAACATGCGCGAGATGCAGATCGGCGATCTGGGCTTCTTTTACCATTCGGTGAACGAGAAATGCATCGTTGGTATTGTCGAGGTCTGCGCAGAAGCCCATCCCGACAGCACCACCGATGACCTGCGCTGGGAATGTGTTGACATTCGCGCGGTCGAAACGATGCCCAATCCTGTGACGCTGGAGATGTGCAAGGCCGAGCCGAAGCTGAAAGACATGGTCCTGGTGAATAACTCCCGCCTGTCTGTACAGCCGGTGACCAAGGCCGAATGGACCCATATCCGCAAACTTGGCGGCCTCACCTGAAGCTTGATCTGCAACCGAAGCCCTCCATACTGCGCAGGGGCCAACGCAAGAGGATGAAATGGGAATTTTTGCAATTCTGGTCGCCGCGGCCGCTGGCTTTGCCTTTGGTGCGGTCTGGTACATGACACTCGCTAAACCTGGGTGACGGCAACAGGGATCGACGTGGACGACAATGGACGACCCAAGGACGCCTCCCCGCCGCCGTTTCTGATTGCCGGTATCTGCATGATCCTCGTCGCTGGTATGATGCGACATATCTTTACGATGGCCGCTATCGATGGAATTGGTCAGGGCGCAGTCGCAGGTCTCCGCGTTGGACTTTTCTTCATCACGCCATGGGTTGCTATGAACTACGCTTATGCCAAGCGACCGCGCAACCTGACGCCCGGCACCGCCCAATCAAAATGCGCCGCCTGACGGCGGCAAGACAGTCAGTGGCCTTCGGCCCGAGCCTGCCGGCGGCGGATATTTGCAGAACAGTGAAGATGGGGATGGCACCAGCCCTTCATTGTTCTAAAAATATCCCCGCCGGAGGCATGGCCTTGGTCCGGCGCGTGGTATCAGCTCAATTTCCGAACATCTGTCAGACGTCCGGTAATCGCTGCGGCTGCTGCCATCGCCGGGCTTAGCAGATGGGTGCGTCCGCCGCGGCCCTGGCGGCCCTCGAAGTTGCGGTTTGAGGTTGCGGCACAGCGCTCGCCCGGGGACAGTTGATCGGGGTTCATCGCCAGGCACATGGAGCAGCCCGCCAAACGCCATTCGAAACCGGCCTTTTTCAGAATGTCTGCAATGCCTTCTTCTTCGGCCTGTGCGCGCACCAGGCCGGACCCCGGTACGACCATGGCTCTGAGACCATCCTTGACCTTGCGGCCTTTCATCACCTGGGCCACTTCGCGTAGGTCCTCAATCCGGCCATTGGTGCAGGAGCCTATGAACACGGTGTCAATCTCTACATCCTGCAGGCGCTGGCCGGGGGTCAGGCCCATATAGTCGAGTGAACGGCGGGCAGCTTCGATCTTGCCGCCTTCGAAGTCTTCGGGGTTGGGGACAACGCCGGTGATTGGCAGAACATCCTCGGGGCTGGTGCCCCAGGTGACGACGGGCACGATATCCGCCGCCTCCAGGATCAGTTCCTTGTCGTAATGCGCTCCGGGATCAGAGGTCAGCATCTTCCAATGGGCGAGCGCCAATTCCCAGTTGCCGCCTTTCGGCGCCTGCGGGCGGCCTTTGACATAGTCGAACGTCTTCTGATCCGGGGCGACAAGTCCGGCCCTTGCGCCCCCCTCAATCGCCATGTTGCAGACGGTCATGCGACCTTCCATCGACAGCTCTTCGATGGCCTGACCGCAATACTCGATCACATGGCCGGTGCCACCGGCGGTGCCGGTCTCGCCGATGATTGTCAGGGTGATGTCCTTGGCGGTCACACCCGGAGGCAGAGAGCCGCGCACCTCTACCTTCATGTTCTTGGATTTCTTCTGGATCAGGGTCTGGGTGGCCAGAACATGCTCCACCTCGGACGTCCCGATGCCATGCGCAAGTGCGCCAAAGGCCCCATGGGTTGCGGTGTGGCTATCGCCGCAGACGATGGTCATGCCGGGCTGGGTCCAGCCCTGTTCCGGACCAATGATATGCACGATGCCCTGACGGATATCGTTGACGTCATACATTTCGATGCCGAAATCCTTGGCGTTCTGGCGCAGGGCCTCGACCTGAATGCGGCTTTCCTCGTTCTCGATGCCCTTTTCACGATCCAGCGTTGTCGGCACGTTGTGATCCGGCACAGCAATGGTTTTTTCGGGCGCACGCACAGAGCGGCCCGCCATGCTCAACCCCTCGAACGCCTGGGGGGAAGTTACCTCGTGGACCAGATGGCGGTCGATATAAAGCAGGCAGGTGCCATCGGGTTGTTCGTCGACAACATGGGCATCCCAGATTTTATCATAAAGGGTTTTCGGCTCGGACATGGCTGATCTCGCTGGTAAATGGGTTTCGATTGAGGGCGGCGCGCTTCAGCGCAGCCGACAGCTCACGGCTCGGCCATGGAATCGCCATGGCAGGCGCGCGTGATCATCCAACTCAATCGCCCGTATCATAGGACTGACATACTCCTAGACGCAGGCGCGGGCAAGTCGCGCGGCTTTGCTTTTGGGAATTTTACAAACGCTAAGCTATTTCTGAGGTTTATGACCAAGCACCAAGTTCAACGCTTCAAATAAAGCTGGGCCCATTCAATACCCGAAATCTTAAACTCATTTCCTACGAGGTCCAATTCTTCCTCCGCATCACCCAGCAACGTCCAACCATATCCAAATGATTGGGCGACCAACACTCCGGCCAAGAACGCTTCCGGCCACTGAGATTCTGGCAACGTCTTATGCAGATACGCTTGGGTTCCGCCTTTGTGGTAGGCTTCTAGATCGGGCGTGCTGGCATCAATAATCTTATTTAGCCTTGAGACAACTCTCAGTGCCTTTCTTTCATCTTCGGTTTCGAGGACCAGAGAAATTGACAGGTTCACTTTTCCCAACCTAATTTAAGTGTATGAAATCAATATACGGGTTTGCTCGAAAGCAGAACGGAGCGTCCATCAGCTTTCGACCCGGTCGGTAATGGCCTCTAGATCAGGCCGCGCGCGCTCGGCTGGTGTGACCTGCTCTGTACCGATCACCATATAGCCTGCCACGGTTTCGTGGTCGGCCAGCGCCAGCCCGTCCCGCAGAAAATCCCGGTCGAAGGCCATGATGCCGGTCAGCCAGTTCGCTCCCCAGCCAGCGGCCAACGCAGCGTTCAGCAAGCCCAGGCAAACGCCCCCAACGCTAAGCACCTGCTCAACCTCGGGCACCTTCTCACTGTCTTTCGGGGACAGAACCACCGCGACGATCTGCGGGGCGTTGGCGAACATATTGGCGGTTTTCTTAACCCGGTCATCGGCCAGACCCAAGGCGCGGGCGCGGGCGGCCCCCAGCTGTGACAGGCGGTGCAGGGCGGCGCCTTCCAGGACGATGAACCGCCAGGGCACCAGCATGCCATGATCGGGACACCGGGCAGCTGCCTGCAGCAAGGGTTGAAGTGCCGCGCGATCCGGGGCCGGGCCGGTCAGCGTCTTGGCCGGGCGGAAGCGGCGGGTCAGCAGGAAATCCAGAACTTCAGGGCGCGGATCGGGCATGGCAGCCTCCTTTTATCAGGCCGCCAGAGAAGGCGCGGCGTAAGGTGAAATGTCAACTGCTCTTGACCCCGCCTGCCTGTGGACTGAAAACTCCCCTCAAAACAGAGGATAGGGTGATGCAAGCACTTCTGGTGATCGACGTTCAGAATGATTTCTGCCCCGGCGGTGCGCTGGCCGTAGCGGGTGGCGATGCCGTGGTGCCGGTGATCAATGACATGATGACCGGGTTCGACACCGTGCTTTATACACAGGACTGGCACCCGGCGGATCATTCCTCTTTCGCGGCCAATCATGAGGGGGCAGAGCCGTTTTCGATAATCGACATGCCCTATGGCTCGCAGGTTCTGTGGCCGGTGCATTGTGTGCAAGGGACGGATGGGGCGGCCTTTCATCCTGATCTGGACCTGCGCGGCGACCTGATTATCCGCAAAGGGTTTCGGGCGGCGATCGACAGCTACTCCGCCTTTTTTGAAAACGATCACAAGACCCCGACCGGGCTGGCCGGATATCTGCGCGACCGAGGTATTACCGATCTGACTCTTGCGGGTCTGGCAACTGATTTTTGCGTCGCCTATTCTGCGATTGATGCCGCAAAGCTGGGGTTCACCGTAACCGTCGCTGATGCCGCCTGTCGGGCCATCGACCTTGACGGATCACTTGCCGCAGCCCGCAGCAACATGACCGATGCGGGGGTCCGTTTAGCATGATCAACATCGCCCAACGCGTTCAAGACCACACGTGGAAGATCGACCCGATTGTCCGGTCACTGCTGGATACGGATTTCTACAAGCTACTGATGGCGCAGATGGTCGAGAAGCGGCATAAGGATGTCAGCGTCACATTCTCGCTGATCAACCGGTCCAAGCATGTGCCTTTGGCTGACCTGATTGATGAGGGGGAATTGCGCGAGCAACTTGACCATATCCGCACCCTGCGCCTGTCGCGAGGCGAGGTGACCTGGCTGCGCGGCAACACATTTTACGGCATCCAGCGGATGTTCTCGCCCGCCTTTATCGACTGGTTCGAAAGCTTCCGCATGCCCGCTTATCATCTGGAACGGGTTGGCGATCAGTATGAGCTGACCTTCGAAGGGCCGTGGCCCGATGTGATGATGTGGGAGGTTCCGGCGCTGGCGGTGCTGATGGAACTGCGCTCCCGCGCTGTTTTGCGACATATGGGCAAGCTGGATTTGCAGGTGCTGTATGCCCGGGCGATGACCCGGGTTTGGGAAAAGATACAGGCCCTTGATACGTTGCCCGATCTGCGTATCGCAGATTTTGGCACAAGGCGGCGGCATTCCTTCCTGTGGCAGGATTGGTGCGCTCAGGCGATGATCGAGGGGTTGGGGAACAAGTTCCTTGGGACGTCCAACTGCCTGATCGCGCTGCGCCGCGAGGTAGAGGCGATCGGGACCAATGCGCATGAACTGCCCATGGTCTATGCCGCGCTGGCCGGGGATGATGCGGGGCTGGCCGAAAGCCCTTACAAAGTGCTGGAGAACTGGCATCAGGATTACGACGGCAATTTGCGGGTGATGCTGCCCGACACCTATGGGACCAAGACGTTTCTGGACCGCGCGCCCGATTGGCTGAGCAGTTGGACCGGCATTCGTATCGACAGTGGTGACCCGGTCACGGGGGCGGAAACTGCGATCAACTGGTGGAAATCCAAGGGCGAGGACCCGCGCGAAAAGCTGGTGATTTTCTCGGACGGGCTGGATGTGGAGGAAATCCAGCGGCTTTACGGTCTGTTCCATGGCCGGGTGAAGATGGGCTTTGGCTGGGGCACATTGCTGACCAATGATTTCCGCGGGCTGACGGATAATGACGCGCTTGCACCGTTCTCTCTGGTCTGCAAGGCGGTCTCGGCGAACGGCCATTCCACGGTCAAACTGTCGGATAATGCTGCGAAGGCGATGGGGCCGACGGATCAGGTGGCGCGGTACAAACGGGTGTTTGATCTGTCTGATCAGACCGAGGATCAGCCCATCGTTTGAGTCCGGTTAGGCAGAGAAGGCGTGGCATCAAACGGCGTCAGCCCAGCAAGTGTCCTCGATTCTGTGCATGTGCGGAGCAAAGGCCGAAGGCCGCCGCACATCGCCGAGCCGTCCCGTCGGCACGGCGATTGGGTTGGTCCTGGCGCACCGGATGGCTGGTGCGCGCCAGTGGTGGGATAAAGTGAGTTGATCAAAGGGCGGATCGCTGCGCCACGGCTCGACGCTGTGCTGCTCAACCTCTTGTTCCACCCAACTGAACTTTCCCTAACGTCAAATCGACAGATTTATGCGATACTGTTGGAACAGCGGAAAGGGACAGCAATGGTGGCACGGCTTCTGACACTGATCTTCGGTCTAGCGCTGCTGGGCGCAGCCCCGGCAAGGGCAGAGTTTGGCGACTGCATGAACCGCGACTACCTAAGCGCTTTCGGCTCATCTGAGGCGAGGTCAGCGCCGCTCGGCCCGATTCAGGACATCACCTGCGTGGTCGAATTCGAATACGAGTTTCCAACCCCCACCGGCCTG
Source organism: Halovulum sp. GXIMD14793 (assembly GCF_054457435.1). Taxonomy (NCBI): domain Bacteria; kingdom Pseudomonadati; phylum Pseudomonadota; class Alphaproteobacteria; order Rhodobacterales; family Paracoccaceae; genus Halovulum; species Halovulum sp. GXIMD14793. Next base: position 91,049 of record NZ_JBTLNE010000004.1, read on the forward strand.
CGCCGGGTGCGCGGCATCCGCGACATCAACGCGGACTGGGCCTTCCGCCCCGGCTCTCTGGGCGAGGTCGAACACGGAGCGCGGCGGACAACCGAGACGATGCAGACACTCGGTGGCGGCTGGGCCATTGACGACATCACCATCCTGATCCTCGACAACACCTACGAGCCTGCAGAACTGGACGCCGAGCACGAGGGCACCATTGGCGCAATAACCGCACCTACGCGTGACTGGGATCACGGCAAGGAATGCCTGGTGACCACCTATATGCTGGGTCGCGGCGGTGAGGTGGATGTTGTTGCCGCTGTTCTGGCGCATGAGCTTTTCCACTGCCTTCAGGTTGCCAGCCTGTCGGCAGGGCAGGTCGCAACGATGGCGGGCGGCGGTGCATGGTGGGCCGAAGGCTCGGCAGAGTATTTCAGCGCCCTGGCCGTTCCAACAAGCCCCTTCCCCGCCATGCGGACCGGAGCCTTTGACGAAGCGGTCGGGGCGGAAACACCTTTTCACAATATGTCCTATGAAATGGCCGTTTTCTTCTATTGGTTTCACGGTCAGGATGGGCCGACCGGGCTGATGCCGTTCCTGCGCGGCATGGCCAGCAGCAATGGCACGACGGCCCAACGCGCTGCCATGCGCGGGGCCCTGAGCGATGACAAGTGGCTGATGTTTACTCAGGATTATGCTGATCGCGCGATTACGGCACCTGGCGGGTCGGCCCTGCCATTTGCCGACAATGACGGCGACGAGATTTCATTCACCGGCAACAGGACAGAACGCTTCACGCTGTCGCCCTTTGTCATCTGGCGCGGCTGGGTCACCTATGACTGCGGGATGTGGGAAAACAAACTGCGCCCTGACAATGCCAATATCGGTGGGCGTCTGGAACGCGAACGCGAGTGGTCCTCATATCCTGAGGAAGTCGACAGTGAGGAAGCCCCCGAAATCCGCGTCCGCTATGCGGCGCTCAACACCGGCGACAATGACCAGGCTGTGCGCCTGAAGGTGGAGCGGAAACGGTCTTGTGAGCCCTGCGCCGGGGCCAAGGAACTGGATGCCTGTGTCGTTGGCACCTGGGAAATGACCGGGGGCGGGCCGATTGAATGGATGAAGCGGCAGGGGATCAATATCCCGGCCTCAAACCCCGGCACGCGGATCATGCACCTGGCGGATGACGGCACCTATTACACCAACCCTTTCGGAACCAGCATTACGGTTCAGGCAGGGGATGAGGTTAGCTATGGCGAAGGCTCTGCCCTGCCTGCTGCGGGCCGCTGGTCCATCGCTGATGGCAAGTTGGCCATCTGTCAGGACAGCGGCGGCGTGCAGGGGACCGTGACGGTCCAAGGCAGAACCATGCCGGTGGGCCAGCCCGGCGGCGGGACACTGATCCACAGCTATTCCTGCGGGCGCACCAGCATGAGCGCGACACACAACGCCGCCGGAAGTCCGATGGAAACCACCTATACCCGCCTGTCCCCGCCACCTGAAGAGGACTGATCACTTGCCTGCCTGCGCTGAACCACTTAGCAAGGGGTGGACCAGCGCAGGAGAGGGCCATGCTGACCGTTTTTCTTGACCTTGATGGCACGCTGATCGACCCGAAAGAGGGGATTACCCTGTCCATTCAGCACGCCTTGCGCGAAATCGAGGCGGAGGTGCCGACCCAGAACGAACTGACCTGGTGCATCGGCCCGCCGCTGCCGCACTCTTTCGCGGCAATACTTGGCGATGGTGCGGACATTGATGCCGCCATGGCGCATTACCGCGAACGCTATGTCGAAGAGGGCGTTTATGAAGCAGATATTTATGACGGCATTGGCGAGATGTTCGAGACATTCCACGATGCCGGGGCCGAAATGTTCGTCGCCACCTCCAAGCCGCATGTCTATGCGCAGACCATCCTCGATCATTTCGGCATTTCGGCGCATGTGAACGGCCTTTTCGGCTCGGAACTCGACGGTACGCGCGCCGACAAAACCGACTTGCTGGCGCATGCATTGGCCGAAACCGGTATTGATCCGGCCCGGGCCATCATGCTGGGCGACCGCAAATTCGACATCTTTGGCGCAAAGAATAACGATATCCCCTGTATCGGCGCGCTTTGGGGCTATGCCGAGGATGAGGAATTGCACATGGCCGAAGCCGATGCGCTGGCCGGTGATCCCGAAGAGGTGCCCGAGATTGCCTTTGATCTGCTTGGTTTGAGCGACTGACAGGCGGCACCGTGATCAAGGCCCCTTACGCTGCCCCTACCTCTCTGCTAAGACCACATCATGACCGATCCCGTTGACCTGACCGCCCGCCTGATCCGCTGCCCTTCCGTCACGCCCGACGAAGGCGGCGCACTTATCCTGCTGCAAGAGATGCTGACCGATGCCGGTTTCAAATGCACCTGGATTGAGCGGGGCGGCGTGTCCAACCTGTTCGCCAAATGGGGCGAGGCAGGCAATGGCAAGGTCTTTGGTTTCAATGGTCATACAGATGTCGTGCCGACCGGCCCGGTGGAGGATTGGACCTCGGACCCATTCACACCGGAAATCCGCAATGGCCGGATGTATGGCCGCGGCGCGGTTGATATGAAATCCGGCGTCGCTGCCTTTGTCGCCGCCGCCATCGACTTTGTCACCGAAACCCCGCCCGATGGCGCGGTGGTGGTCACGGTGACCGGTGATGAAGAAGGCACCTCCACCGATGGGACGATAGCCATCCTCGATTGGATGGCCGAAAATGGCGAGCGGATGGATGTCTGCATCGTGGGTGAGCCGACCTGCGTTGAGACCATGGGCGATATGATCAAGATTGGCCGGCGCGGGGCGCTGACGCTGTATCTGACAACCACCGGGAAACAGGGCCACGCGGCCTATCCCCACCGCGCCAACAACCCGGTGCACGCGCTGGTGCGCCTGTTGGACCGTCTGGCCTCGGCCGAACTGGATCAGGGGACGGAGCATTTCGATCCCTCGACCCTTGCCGTGACCACAGTTGATGTGGGCAACCCTGCGTCAAACGTCATCCCGGCAGCCGCGAAAGCCACCCTGAACATCCGCTTCAACGATACCCATTCGGGTCAAAGCCTGATCGAATGGGCACAGACACAGGCCGATATCGTGGCAAAGGACACCGGGGTGCACTTCGCCCTGACCCACCACCTGTCCGGCGAGGCCTTCCTGACCCCGCCCGGCCCGCTGTCCGATCTGGTAAGCACCGCCATCCAGTCCGAACTCGGCACCACCCCGACCCTGTCCACCACCGGCGGCACCTCCGACGCCCGCTTCATCAAGTCCCACTGCCCGGTGGTCGAGGTCGGTCTGGTCGGCAAAACCATGCATCAGGTGGATGAGTATGTGGAGGTGGAGGAGATTGGGGCGTTAAAGCGGGTCTATGGGAGGTTATTGCGAGACTTCTTCGCGCGGAGCGCCCGCTGACACCAAAGCTCTGGGTCAAGTCGCAGAATACTTTCATAGTCAGGGTGTGCTTGAACGCAGCTTTCACTAGGGCCTGTTAACACTTAATCATCTTCACGATGAGGGTGACGTTCAGAAAGGCGCGGTACATGACATCAAGCTTTTCGAATCTTGAGAAGATACGTCGGAAGCCTTTCAGCCTTCGGAACAGGCGTTCGACTTCGTTGCGCCTCTTGTAGAGGGTGCGGTCGTAGGCGCTGACCTTCCAAGGCCCATGCGACCTCGAAGGTCAGGCTTTGCACTGCCACCCATGCTTTCAGCGCGTCCCGGTAACGGGCAAAGCCCGGCTTGTCGGGTTTGCAGGCGAGGGATGAGACTAAATGCGCGATATCACCATTCAGAAGCTGATCGGAGATGGCCTCGGCCTCATCGCGCGTTTTGCACTTGATCAGTTCCAGTTGTGGCGGACGGAATTTGCAGGCCGCCATCTGGGTCATCCAGTTCTGTAGCGTCGAGGAAAAGCGGCCATCCGTGCTGCCGTCCGCCAGATCGGTGCAGTCCATCACCGCAACCCGCTTGTGCGACCATCCGTACGACAGGATCATACCATCAAGGGCCAAAGGGCCCGAAGCTGTGTGTGGACGCCTCCCATCGCGACGACGACCACTCACGTAGGACGCGCTCCGCCTGTTCAGGGGGGTCAGGCGGCGCGCGCTTTCCCATTTGAGGCGCTTCGCATAGGGTCATGAAAAGAACCAGAGGGACTGGCATGGATTATACCGAGTTCACCAAAGCATTTGGCGCATTTTTTGCAATAATGAATCCCTTTGTAAATTTACCAATATTTCTTGCAATGACAGCAGGCTTCACGGTCGCCCAACAACGCAGACTGGCGCTGAAGATCACGATATTTTCGGCGATCATGTGTGCGGTAATCTTGTTCGCGGGGCAAGAAATCATTGGCTTCTTCGGCATTACGGTTGATCAGTTTCGGATCGCTGGTGGCGTCGTGTTGGCTCATATCGCGTGGTCAATGCTGAACGGAAACAGCATCACTTCGCACCACGGGACCGAGAAGGAAAACGATCATATGCAAGATCTGTCCGGTCTTGCGTTTTACCCGATTACGTTTCCGATGATCGTTGGACCGGGAACAATCGCCGCGCTGATCATCTATGCAGGGCATGCCAAAGGAATGACCGGACTGATCGCTGTCGGAGGTGTCGTAGGCGTCATTCTAGCGATGCTGTTTGTTGTGCTGTTTTTCGCTTCCTTCTTTGGCAAGGTTCTAAGCGACACCATGCGCGTGATCATGACACGGCTGATGGGCATGATCTTATTGGCAATTGCAGTCGAGATGATCGTTGCGGGGACAACGGCTGTTCTGCCGGGACTGGCATAAGGGGACGAAGATGAGACTGTTCAATCCAGACAACCATACCAAATCCGAGGACCACAAACGGCTCTACGCCATGTGCGAAATGGCCTACACGGTGGTCGACTTCTCAGCGGCCGCACTTTTCGTCATCGGAAGTTTCTTGTTCTTTAATGAAAGCACGACCTATTTCGGAACGTGGCTGTTCATTGTGGGATCAGTGCTGTTCGGCTTGCGCCCGACGATCAAGCTTTATCGCGAGATAGGGTATCTGAGGCTTGGCGACTACGATGACATCGCCAAAGGATGAAAGGTGCGGGTCGCAAGTTACAACATACGCAAAGCTATTGGACTGGACTGGCGGCGCGACCCGCACCGGATCGTCGATGTGCTGGGCGAAATAGATGCAGACATCGTGGTTCTTCAGGAAGCAGACAAGCGGATTGGTTCACGTAAAGGTGTTCTACCGCTGGATCGTCTGGAGGCGGAGCTTGAGCTTACTTTATCTGACGTATCACTCCGCCCTCTCAGTCATGGTTGGCATGGAAATGCGATCCTCTTGAAATCGCGTTTCAGAGACTACACGTCCAGCCGCATCGATTTACCAACAACAGAGCCACGCGGAGCGGTCTCTGTCCTTTTGCATGATCCAGAACTGGAAATCATCGGCGTTCATCTTGGATTGACCCCCGGGATGCGCCGCAAACAGATGCAGGCGTTGAAAGACGTGCTGAATAATCAGAAACACCCCGTCTTATTGGCAGGCGATTTTAACGAATGGAACGCGAAGCGTATAGCGTTTGAAGCACCGACGACAGTCGTCTGTCCAGGTTTCAGTTTTCATGCAGCACGCCCCACATCCGCGCTCGATCTTTTTGTCCTGAGCTCTGGTCTGCATGCGGTCTCAAGTCATGTACATCATTCCGAACTTTCAAAACGTTCATCAGATCACTTGCCGGTGGTGATTGACATCGCATTCACGGAGACAGCTCAATGACGACATTCCTACTTATACTTCATCTGCTGATCGTCACCGGCTTCACCATCCGCATCCTGCTAAGAGATGATCTTTCACCGCCCGCACGGCTTGCATGGTTCATTGTTCTGATGGTCCTGCCCTATGTCGGCAGCATCATTTACTTCCTGTTTGGAGAAATTGATCTTGGAAACAGGGCGAACAAGCGCCACACAGAAATCTTCAGTCAAATTCGCGCTTCAGCCGCACATCTTATGGGGAATGCAGGCGACACGAATCGTCTGATCGATCCCCGCTACCGACCTGCCTTTCGATATGCGGGATCAATCAATGGGTTTCATCCGGTCGATGGCAACAAGGCGGAATTGATGGTGGATGCCGCAGCCACCAATGCGCGTCTGATCGCAGATATCGATGCCGCTCAAAGCCAAGTGCACGTGCTATATTACATTTGGCTGGATGACCGAACCGGCATTGAAGTTGCACACGCCCTGATCCGCGCCGCAGGACGCGGAGTGACATGCAGGGCGATAGCCGATGGCCTTGGATCGCGTGCCCTGATCAAATCACCATTGTGGCAGGAAATGAAAGACGCCGGGGTTCATATGGCTGTTGCCTTGCCTTTGAATAGTCCCATTCGCACCTTGCTGACCAGCCGAATTGACCTACGAAACCACCGCAAAATCACTGTCATCGACAGCAAGGTTACCTATTGCGGAAGCCGCAATTCTGCTGATCCCGAATTCCTTGTTAAGGCCAAGTATGCTCCATGGGTCGACATCATGTTGCGATTTGAGGGACCTGTTGTCGCGCAAAACGAACTTCTCTTTCTCAGCGATTGGATGCAGGCAACGGACGAAAACCTTGACGGATTCGAACTAAAGTCAGCGACAATCCCGGACGGGTTCCCGGCGCAAGTCATGGGCGATGGCCCGACCGAGCGAAAGGGGGCGACGCCGCAACTCTTCGCAACTCTCATCGCATGCGCGCAGGATACCCTGACACTTTCAACACCCTATTTTGTGCCGGATGCGACTGTATTGGAAGCGCTTTGCTCTGCGGCACATCGCGGCGTCACCGTAACCTTGATCTTTCCCAAGGTGAACGACAGCTGGATCGTGGCCGCCGCTAGCCGCAGCTATTATCGAAAACTCTTGTCGGCGGGTTGCGAGATACACGAATTCAAAGGTGGCCTTCTGCACGCTAAAACGTTGACGATAGATGGTGAAGTAGCCCTGATCGGATCATCCAACCTCGACTTGCGCAGCTTCGATTTGAACTATGAAAACAACATCCTTCTGCAAGATACCGGCGTGACTTCAGACGTTCGAAACAGGCAGGGAGATTACATCGCGCAGTCCGAGCCCGTGATGCTGGAGCAAGTCATCACCTGGCCGCGTCACCGACGCATTTGGAACAACGTCATAGCCACGATCGGCCCGGTTCTTTGAAAGGGTAGCCCTCATGACAACGCTTGATATGACAATGGTTGCAGTGCTGGTGATCGCCTTTGGCATTCTGGTCAGCGGACCCGTGCGAAACAACAATGGGTGGTCGGCGACGGTCACGCCACTCGCTTCAGTTATTGGCAGTGGCTTTCTTGTGTCAGTCCCTCTGTTGGCGAGTGCAATCGGCATCTGGGCGGTTGCAGCTGTTGTTGGTCTGACCTTCTTGGCTTTCTTGATCGGCGGGGCCATTCGCTACAACATCGCAAATGGCGAACCCATCTTTGACACCGCCGAGGCGGGTCATCCTATCAAGTTGATTGAGACACTTTCGCATCTGGTCCTAATCGGGGCCTACTTCATTTCGGTTGCCTACTACCTAGTCCTGTTGTCCGCGTTTGGCCTAAAGTTGGTCGGTTGGAACGATCCCTTTCTGGGAAAAGCCGTCGCAACGGCAATGATTTCAGCCATTTGTTTCATCGGCGCAACCAAAGGACTGAAAGGCGTTGAGCGAGCAGAAAAGTTCACCGTCAGTGCGAACCTCGCGGCGATCGCAGCATTGTTGGTATCTCTCATCATCTTTGGGTTCACCTTGTCCGAGCCATACAGCTGGTCCGCAGCGGCGCAGGAAAACCACAGTTTTGATTGGGATACCTTACGGTTTCTCATGGGACTCTTGATCATCGTACAAGGGTTCGAAACCACGCGCTTCATGGGGCAAATGTATAGCGGCAAGGTTCGGATTTCTGCGATGAAACGCGCGCAGATCACTTCTTCTCTGGTCTATGTGGGGTTTTTCATCTTGATGATCCCGTTGTTCCCCTACTTCACCTCGACAGCAGATGTCGCGGGATTCATTGATGTGATTGGGCGCGTCACGCCGTGGCTGCCCTATGTCGTCACTGCAGGTGCGATCGCCAGCCAATTCAGTGCCTCTGTTGCGGACTCGATTGGAGCAAGCGGGCTGGTAAGCACAACAACCCGTGGGCACATTTCGCCAAAACACGCCTATGTGGTGATCGGAGCCGTGGCAATCTGCGTGATCTGGGCGACTGATGTGGTGTCCATTGTGACGCTTGCGTCGCGGGCCTTTGCTCTTTTCTACGCCTTGCAATGCGTGGTGGCCGTTCTTGTTGCGCGACACAATGGGGATCGGGGACAAGAGAAGTGGTTTGGCTTCTTGGCACTCATCGCCTTTGCTATTGCGGTGTTGGGCATACCGGCGAGTGGCTAACCTCAAGAACGTTTAAAGTTCGGTACAGGGGTCAGTTGCGGATAGGGGCGGAATCCTGCGTTAAGGGGTTTTCGAGGTAATTTTGGGCCATCTGTACTCGCCCGTGATCAAAATGTGCGCCCATCCGAGCGGAGAGACGTGTGAGAGCAGGTCTTCTGGGTCGTAAATTCCAGCGTTTCTTCGTTTGACTATGATCTGACCGAGCTGTCTCGTGTTCCAGTAGATGATGACCGCAGCCAAAAGATTGAGACCGGCCAAGCGGTCATTTTGGGCACGGCTGGAACGGTCGCGGATTTCGCCTGGTTCTGTCGCAAATTTTTCAGTTCGCTGTTGATTTTCGTTTCTGTTATGCCCTCTGCAAAAAAAAGGCAGGCGAAATGGCTATCAATTTCAAAGGGGCGCATTACCCTAAAAGCGTGA